>NZ_JBEXUE010000183.1:0-17935 GCF_040614275.1 Streptosporangium sp. NPDC006013 | reverse complement strand
GGCGAGGCGACCGGTCCGGGTGGCCGCCGGTGGCGGCGAAGACGCGGGTGAACGCCGGCGCCTGCACAACAAGGACGCCTTGGCTGAGTTGGTACGCCACCAGATCGCGGCTGTCCTCGGCCACGCGGACGGTGCGAACATCGATGGTGACCGCGCCTTCAAGGACCTGGGCTTCGACTCGCTCACTACTGTGGAGTTGCGCAACGGCCTGGCGAAACGCATCGGGCTGGCGCTACCCGCGACCGTGGTGTTCGACCATCCGACGGCTGATGAGCTGATTACCCATCTCTGGTCGCGGATCCACGGCGCGGCTCCGGAGATCAGCCGGCCTCAGGCGAGGGCCGACCACGACGACCCGGTCGCCATTGTCGGTATGGCGTGCCGTTTTCCAGGTGGGATCGACACTCCTGAGCAACTGTGGCAGTTGCTGGCCGATGGAGGTGAAGTGCTTTCCTCTTTCCCTGAGGACCGCGGCTGGGATCTGACGACCTTGGTGAGCCGCAGTGCCACTGCATCCGGCGGGTTCCTCGCCGGAGTCGCTGACTTCGACCCGGGATTCTTCAGGATAAACCACCGTGAGGCCCTGGCGATGGACCCCCAGCAGCGACTGCTGTTGGAGACTTCGTGGGAGGCACTGGAACAAGCCGGCATCGTGCCCGCGACCCTGCGTGGTAGTGACGTGGGCGTGTTCATCGGCACCAACGGCCAGGACTACCCGACGCTGCTGGCCCAGTCTGAAGGTGACTTCGGTGGCTACGCCGGCATTGGCAGCGCGGCGAGCGTGGCGTCTGGGCGGCTTGCTTACACGTATGGCTTCACCGGTCCGGCGCTCACAGTGGACACCGCGTGCTCCTCGGCACTGGTCGCCCTGCATCTGGCCGCTCGGTCACTCCGGTCCGGGGAGTGCTCGCTCGCCCTGGTCAGCGGCGTCACAGTGATGACGACGCCAGAATTGTTCGTCGAGTTGACCCGGCAAGGAGTGCTGTCCGGCGACGGGCGTTGCAAGGCTTTCGCTGACGCGGCCGACGGGACAGGGTGGGCTGAAGGCGTGGGCATGCTTGTGGTCGAGCGGCTGTCGGAGGCGCGGGCGAAGGGCCATGAGGTGTTGGCAGTGCTCCGGGGCAGTGCCATCAACCAGGATGGCGCCTCGAACGGGCTCACCGCGCCGAACGGCGTCGCGCAGCAACGTGTCATTCGCCAGGCGTTGGCCTCCAGCGGCCTGTCCGTGTCCGATGTGGACGTCGTAGAGGCACACGGCACCGGAACCAGGCTGGGAGACCCGATTGAGGCCGACGCGTTGCTGTCGACCTACGGTCAGGACCGGGACCGGCCGTTGTGGCTCGGTTCGGTGAAGTCGAACCTGGGGCACACCCAAGCGGCCGCGGGTGTGGCAGGCATAGTGAAGCTGATCCTCGCCATGCGGCACGGGATTCTTCCACGGACGCTACATGTGGACGAGCCTTCGTCTCGGGTGGACTGGTCGGCCGGTTCGGTCAGGCTGGCGACCGATGCGGTGCCGTGGGCGACCAACGGGCGTCCACGACGCGGTGCGGTGTCCGCCTTCGGAATCAGCGGGACCAACGCACACGTCATTCTTGAAGAAGGCGAACAGTCCGGGAAACCGTCCAGCCGAGGGAAGCTGCCCTGGTTGCTGTCCGGTCGTACCGCCGATGCCCTTGGCGCACAGGCGGAACGCCTCCTGGCGGCCGACCCTGACTCGCGTGTGGCTCGACCGCTTGCGGTGTCTCGCACGCACTTCGAGTACCGTGCGGCGGTGCTGGACGGCAACCTTGACGCCCTCGCCGCTCTCGCGAGAGGCGAAGACCATGAGTTGGTTGTCCGTGGTGTGGTCGAGAAGCCGGTGGTACCGACGATCGTGTTCGCCGGTGCGACCGCGTGCACGGAGATGGGCCGTGAGCTGGCTCAGTTCCCGGTGTTCGCGGCAGCGCTGGCCGAGATCGGCAACCGGTTCGGGGAGGAAAGTGGTTTCGCGTTCGAGGTGGCGTTGTTCGGGTTGCTGGAGTCCTGGGGGGTGAGGGCGGAAGTCCGCGGCCATTCGGGTGGCGAGGTCGCCGCCGCGTATGTGGCCGGGGCGTTGTCGCTGGATGACGCCTACGAACTGGTCAGCGCCAAGGCCCAGGACCCTCGTGTCGCTGAATACCGGGTCCGGCCGTTCGGGCAGGACGACGTCGTTGTCGAACCGGGGACCTGCGATTCACTGTCCAGCTTGGTCAACGCGCTGGCAGGACTCCATGTGCGCGGCGTCCCGGTGGACTGGGCGGCCGTGATTCCGGGCGGGCGGTGCGCCGTGCCCACATATGCCTTCCAACGGCAGCGGTTCTGGCCGCGGGTGGCCCACCACACCATGCCCCCCAGCCCCATCGAAGCCGATGCCCAGACCGAGCCGCTGTCGGCGTTGGATCTCGTCCGGACCGAGGTGGCCAGGGCCCTGGGCCTGCCTGGTATGCAAGCGGTGGCGCCGGACAGTGAGTTCACCCGCCTCGGCCTGGACTCGTTGACCTTGATTGACCTGCGTGCCAGGCTGCGCGCCCGCACCGGCAAGAAGATCGAAGCGAGCGCGGTGTTCCGGCACCCGACCTCTGCGGCTCTCGCCCGCTATCTGGACGAGCTCGACCAGGGGCCGCAGGCCGAGCCGGGCGTGGATGACGCGGCGCCGGTGCCGGGTGTGATGCCGTGCGTGATCTCGGGCAGGTCGGGTGAGGCGTTGCGGGCGTGGGCGGGCCGTCTGGCGGTGTATGTGGAGGAGGGTAACGAGTTGGGGCCGGCCGATGTGGCGTTCTCGCTGGCCACGTCGCGGTCGGCGTTCGAGCATCGGGCGGTGGTGGTCGGCGGGGATCGCGAGGAGTTGCTGGCGGGGTTGGCCGCGGTCGCTTCCGGCGACTCGGCGGCGGGTGTGGTGCAGGGTGTGGCCGACGTGGATGGCCGGATGGTGTGGGTGTTTCCAGGTCAGGGGGCGCAGTGGCCGGGCATGGGTGCGCGGTTGCTGGAGGAGTCGCCGGTGTTCGCCCGCCGGATGGCGGAGTGCGCGGCGGCGTTGGAACCGTTCGTGCAGTGGTCGTTGCTGGATGTGGTGCGGGGTGTGGAGGGTGCGCCGGGGCTGGATCGGGTGGATGTGGTGCAGCCGACCTCGTTCGCGGTGATGGTGTCGCTGGCGGCGGTGTGGGAGTCGCTGGGGGTTCGCCCGGATGCGGTGGTGGGGCATTCGCAGGGTGAGATCGCGGCGGCGGTGGTGGCGGGTGGTCTGTCGTTGCAGGACGGTGCGCGGGTGGTGGCGTTGCGCAGCCGGTTGATCGGTGAACGGCTGTCCGGGCATGGGGTGATGCTGTCGGTGATGGCGCCGGTGGAGCAGGTGCGCGCGGCGCTGGCCGAGGATGATCTGCTGGATCGGATCTCGATCGCCGCGGTCAACGGGCCCCGGGTGGTCACCGTCGCCGGCGACGGGGAGGCCATGCGGGTGCTGGAGCGGCGGTTGTCGGCCGAGGGTGTCATGCGCTGGCAGTTGGCCGGTGCGGACTTCGCCGCGCATTCGCCGCAGGTCGAGCGGTTCCGTGACGATCTGCTGGTGGACCTGGCGGAGGTGGCGCCGCGTGCGGCGCGGGTGCCGATGCTGTCGACGGCGACCGGGCAGTGGCTGGAGGGCACGGAGCTGGACGCCGGCTACTGGTATGAGAACGTGCGGCGCACGGTGGAGTTCGCGCCGGCCATCGAGCGGTTGCTGGAGGAGCGGTATCGGGCGTTCGTCGAGGTCGGCCCGCACCCGCTGCTGACGTTGGGGATCGAGCAGGCGGTGGACGCGGCGGGGGTCACCGCGGTGGTCGCCGGGACCTTGCGCCGCGACGAGGGTGGCATGGACAGGGTGGTGCTTTCGGCGGCCGAGCTGTTCGTCCGCGGAGTCGAGGTGGACACTGCGCCAAGCGCGCCACAGAGCCCGCCGGACGTCATCGCGCGCCTGCACCGGCAGTCGGTCGACGCTGGTTTGATGGACCAGGCGGACGCATTGCTGCGCGGGGTGGCCGAAGTGCGCGAGAAGTCGGCCGAGCCGCCGGCCCTCCGTCTGACACCGTTGAGGGACAGTGGAACCGGGCGTCAGCTGGTCTGTGTCGCGCCCATCGTTCCCACCACCGGCGAGCATGTCTACCATGGTCTGGCCACCGCTCTTGGCGGCCAGTGGGATGTCAGCGTGGTCACGCCTGGCGGGTTCACCGCCGGCGAGCTGTTGCCCAGCTCCCGGACCGTGTTGATCGAGCAACTGGCGACCGCGGTCGTGGACCGCACCGTGGCGGGTCCGCTTGTCCTGCTCGGAACATCTTCGGGCGGGTTGCTCGCCCACGAGGTCGCCGCCTGGCTTGACGATCGCGGCCTTGCCGTCGACGCGGTTGTCCTGCTGGATACCCACTTGCTCGACTCGAAAGCCACTGAGGTGTTGCGGCCCAGGCTGTGGCCGGCGTTGCATGCCCGGGAATCGGTGGTCGACGGGCTCGACTGGGTCCGGTTGTCGGCCACCGCCTGGTATTTGGACCTGTTGTCGTCGTGGCGTCCTCGGTCGACGCGAGTGCCTTCGCTGCTGGTGCGCGCGTCTGCGCCGCTGGGCACCGTGCACGACGACGCTTGGCGATCGACGCTGCCCGGGATGACCGACGTCATCGACGGCCCCGGCCACCATCTGTCGATGCTCGAGCAGCACATTGTGGAGACCGGTGGCCGCGTGGCGGACTGGCTCGAACGCATGGTGTTGAACAAAAGGCAGTGAGAGGTAGGTAGACATGTACTACGAGCACCTGAGCGAGTCCGTGTGGATCGCCTATGACGGAACCACTCGCAACGCGACGTACGTGCGGGGTGACATGAGCGGGGGTATGCTCGTCGGCACTCTCGACAGCGCGGACGCCACGAGACAGTTGCTCGGTTACGGCGATGGCGCGGCGAAGGTGGTGGTGCTCACCGACACCGACTTCGGGCAGCACATCCCGGACTACGCCCCGACACTCACCTCGGTGGAGACGGCGGCGGCACTCGCCAGGTGCCCTCTGCTCGACGCCGTCGAGGTGGAGCGGGGTTCTCCACTCGATGCCTATCTCGGGAGATCCCAGCGCACACACGGAATCGCGGCTCGGCGATTAACACCTGATCAAACCTTCAGCGGTGCGGCCGACCTCAAACTCGGCCACACACTTGTCGAGGTTCAGGACATCGGGCGCGCCTACAGCACCGCTGACACGATCGTGTGGCTTCCTGACGAGGCGGTGCTGATCACAGGTGCCGCTGTCGTCAACGGTGTGCATCCCGCGTCGTGGTCGGGCTCGATCGAGCTGTGGCGTGCGGCTTGCGTCCAGCTCGCGGCGCTACGGCCGACTGTAGTGGTTCCCGGGTACGGGCCGGTCACCGACATCACCGGGATCATCGATCTGCGGGACTATCTCGAGCACCTGCACGGCGAGGCGGAGGTGCGCTACCGCAAGGGAATGCCGGTCGAGGAGGCCGCCGCCGAACTGCCGCTCGGCCGCTGGGACCAGTGGGACTGCCGGGAGAACCTGGTGATCACCTTGGCCACCGTCTACAAGTCCCTGGGCGACAGCACCGACCGCACGGTCACCGGCGTCCTGACCACCGCCGCCGAGATCGCCGAGGGCATCCGCCGACGGCCGCGGATCGCACCCGTCGCCCCCGGTGAGCGTGACCAGGAAACACTGGACGCGTTGGGCCTCATCGAAGGGGAGAACTCGATCTTCGAGCTGCACCGTGTGAACATCCCGAACATTCTCACCACCTTTGTACGGCACACCAAGCTGTACAAGGAGAGCGTGCCCCTCGCCCGTGGCGTGATCGACGGCGTCCTACCGCCACGACACCGCGAATTGGCGATCTTGCGCGGCGCGTGGGCGTGTTCGGCGATCTACCAGTGGAATCACCACTACCTTGTCGCCCTCAGCGTCGGCCTCACCCGAGAGGAGATCGACCTGATTTCCCAGGACATCTCCCTCGGACCATGGACCCGGCACGAGCGGGCGGTGCTGACCGCTGTGGACGAACTGCACACCGAGTCAGTGGTTTCCGACCACACCTGGGAGACCCTGTCGGAAACCTACGGCGAACGTGAACTGATCGAACTCGTCACCCTGATCGGCGAATACCACAAGATCTCCTTCGCGCTGAATAGCTGGGGCGTCTCCCTCGAACCGTGGATGGGCCCTTACCGCATTCCCTCCGGCTGGCGCACCGCCCAGCACGGCCGAGCCACTCCCTTGGACGATGTCTCACGCGGTGAGCTTGGCGAGTTTCCGGTAGCAGGTCAGCACGGCGGAGAGGCCGAGGAAGGCGAGAGGTGGCTGCCCTTGCATTATTAATACCGGACGGGGAGACGGCGGTAGCCGAACAGCCGGGCAAGGAACCTCTCAATCTTCCACCGGTGCCGTCCCAGCCGCTCGGATGACTTCTTCGCATTCCGGGGACCGGACCACAGGCTCGGCCCCGGCCAGGCAGGTCGGCGTCTTGTCGCGCTCACGCGGTAGCAGCAGTCCGGCCAGATACTCGCGAAACCCGCGCCGCTGCCCGAACGCGGAGAATCAGGTACTCAGGACGCCCTGGAAGTTGATGGGATGACTCTGCTGAGTCCCCAGGCGATCAGGCCGGTGATCGCTCCAACGATGACGCCGGTGAAGAGACTGCTGATCGCGGCGAACAGCCGCAGGATGACGGACTGCGTCGCCGGGTTGAGATCGCTCAGGTTCCCGCCGAGTACGGGCGGGTTGCCGCCGAAGCCGGCGTCCCAGAGCAACTGGTGTCCCGCGGTAAGGAAGACGCCGTAGAACAGGCCCACGACGAGCAGGGTGAGGAAGGGGCTGGGCACTCGTTTCCAGAGGGCGACCCCGATCCAGGTCATCGGTGGTACGAAGACGAACAGGGCGTTGACGAAGGTGCCCTCGTGGATGACGTCCAGGTCGTGAAGCACGACCCGGGGCGCCGCGAGAAGAGCGAGCCCGATTACCGCGATCATGGGCAGCCCGAGAACCGGGCGTCTCGGGGCGGGCGGCCGAGGTGGTGGGGTGTGCTGATGGGTCATGGCTGCACACTAGGGAGCGCCATGGGCGCGGCACATCCGTATCCGATCTTGATGCCGGTACGTCCAGAGGCGACCCCCGGTGTCGCCTCACGCGGGCCGCGGAGCCGCCGAGGGGCACCCTAGGGTGGATCCCATGGTCGACGAGCGGGCACGAAGGAGACTCCCATCCTGGGCCGTCGACGCCCTGATCGGTGCGGGCGTCAGCCTCACCGTGTCGGTCGTGATCTCCGCCGACCAGGGAGGACGGCACGGTCCGGACGCGATCGCGTACCTGTGGGCGGTAGGTCTTGGCGCGCTGATGCCGGCCCGCCGGCGCTACCCGGTGATCGTGCTCGCCGTCAGCGCGCTGGGACTGTTCGCCTACTACGCCGCCGGCTATCCGGCTGTCGGGGTCGCCGTCCCGGTCGCCGCGGCGTTGTTCTCGGCGGCCGAGTTCGGCCGGCTCGTCCATGCCGTTGTCACCGCTGCCGTCGTGGTCGCGGTCTCGCTGTTCTTCCGCCTGGTCGAGGGCCAGGATTTCTCGTTCGTCGTCGGTTATGAACTGGCCGGACACATCCTGCTCATGGCCGCGGCGATCGCCCTGGGAGACGGCCTGAGATCGAGAAGGACCGCACAGGCGGGAGTGAGGCGGATCGCCGAGCTCACCGCCCAGCGGTATCAGCAGGAAGCGGACGCGCGCGTTCACGCCGAACGCCTGGCCATCGCGCGGGATCTGCACGACTCGATCGGTCACACGACCTCCGTCATCTCCCTGCACGCCGATGTCGCCCGCGAGTCGCTCGGTCACGACGAGACGCAGACCCGCGCGGCTCTCGACCTGATCAGGTCCACCGCCACGCGCACGATGAGCGAGCTGCGCAGAACCGTCGCCCTGCTCCGTGCGCCGACTGAGAACCCGAGATCGGTCGTCTCGCTGTCGAGCATCGACACACTTCGTGAAACGGCCGCGGCTGCGGGAACCAGCATCGACATCGACATGCGCGTCACCGCTCAGTTGCCCGCGACGGTCGACGCCGCGGCGTTCCGAATCGTTCAGGAGGCGGTCACCAACATCGTCAGGCACTCGCGCGGTACCCACGCCCGCGTCACCGCGTACGACGACGGCACCCTGCTTCACGTGTCGGTGACCGATGACGGTGCGGACCTGGGCGGCGATACCGGGCACGGGCATGGGATCGCCGGGATGCGCGAGCGAGCCGAGGCGCTTGGCGGCACCCTGACAGCCGGACCCGGAACCACGGGATTCACCGTCCGATCCGTCCTCCCGCTGGAGCAACCGTCATGATCAGCGTGATCGTCGTCGACGACCAGGAGCTCGTACGTGCGGGCCTGCGCACACTCCTTGAGAACGATCCGGAGATCACCGTTGTCGGCGAGGCGTTCGACGGCCGCGCCGCGCTCTCCCGCGTCCGGGAGCTGCACCCCGACATCGTGCTGATGGACATCCGGATGCCCGGCATGGACGGGCTTGAGGCGACGGCCGCGATCCGCGCCGACGATTCGCTGGCGGGCTCGCGGGTCCTGATCCTCACCACGTTCGACGAGGACGACGACATCATCGAGGCCGTCACTCTCGGCGCGGCCGGCTACCTCCTCAAGGACACGCCGTCCGACGACCTCCGGAAGGCGGTGCACACGGCCGCGGCGGGCGGAAACCTCCTCTCGCCCACGATCGCCCGGCGGGTCATGGAACACCTCGCCCGAGCCCCGAAACCGCCAGAACCAGACCCGCGACTGGCCGCCCTGACCGAGCGAGAACTGACCGTCCTCACTCGGGTCGGTCACGGAGACACCAACGCCGAGATCGCCGCGGCGCTCTTCATCAGCCCGGCGACCGTACGCACCTACGTCAGCCGGATCCTGACCAAGCTCGATGCCCGGGACCGCACGGCACTGGCCGTCATCGCCCACCGCTCCGGGCTGAGCACCGGCGAAGACGCCCACAATTAGCTCACCTGTCAGGCGGGCGATGGTGCAGCGGGCCACCACGATGTGCTCGCGATGCAACCGCCGCCAGACCTTCCGGATCCCGTGGACACCGTAGTTGTCCCGATGGACCCGGCTGATGTGGGCTTTGAGTTCCCCATCGCGCACGGCGCGGGCGCTGGGCCGGCGGTTGGTGGCGGTATAGGCCGAAGCGTACCGCCAGCTCGCCGACCTGGTCATGACCAGCCTGACGGCCGAGAGGACAACACCGTGACCACTGATGACCGAAGCGTGCGTCACACCCGTGCTCACCTTCGCCGAGGCGGCCGAGCATTCACATCTGGCGGTACGCGGCACGTACCTCGAGGTGGACGGTGTGGTTCAGCCGCTACGCACCGTCTTTCCCCAGGTAGGTGCGCAGGTGCCGGGCGGTGAGCGAGTCGCCCGTGGAGACCAGGTCCGCGGGAGTGCCGGTGAAGACCACCCGGCCGCCGTCGTGGCCGGCACCCGGGCCGAGGTCGATGATCCAGTCGGCGTGGGCCATCACCGCCTGGTGGTGCTCGATGACGATGACCGTGTTGCCGTCGTCGACCAGCCGGTCCAGCAGGGCCAGGAGCTGGTCCACGTCCGCCAGGTGCAGGCCGGTGGTCGGCTCGTCCAGCACGTACGTGGTGGCCTTCTCCGCCATCCGGATGGCCAGCTTGAGCCGCTGCCGCTCGCCGCCGGACAGGGTGGTGAGCGGCTGGCCCAGGCCGAGGTAGCCCAGGCCCACGTCGGCGAGCCGGTTCAGGACGGCGCGGGCCGGGCCGGAGGCGAAGAAGTCGCGGGCCTCGGCCACCGACATGGCCAGCACCTCGCTGATGTCCTTGCCACGCAGCTTGTGGGTGAGCACCTCGGGGGTGAACCGCTTCCCCTCGCACTGCTCGCACACCGACGCCACCCCGGCCATCATCGCCAGGTCGGTGTAGACCAGGCCGATGCCCTTGCAGTTCTGGCAGGCCCCCTCGGAGTTCGCGCTGAACAGGGCGGCCTTGACCCCGTTGGCCTTGGCGAAGGCGGTACGGATCGCATCGAGCAGCCCGCTGTAGGTGGCCGGGTTGCTGCGGCGCGACCCCCGGATCGGGGCCTGGTCGACCACCGCGACGTCGTCCCGGCGGGGGAGCGAGCCGTGGATCAGCGAGCTCTTGCCCGAGCCGGCGACGCCGGTGACCACGGTCAGCACGCCCAGCGGGATGTCGACGCTCACGTCCTTCAGGTTGTGCAGGCCGGCGCCGGTGATGGACAGCTGCCCGCTGGGCTGCCGTACCTTCTCACGCAGGCGGGCCCGGTGGTCCAGGTGGCGGCCGGTCAGGGAATCCGACGCGCGCAGCCCGGCCACGTCGCCGGTGAAGCAGATCCGCCCGCCGGACGAACCGGCCCCGGGACCGAGGTCGACCACGTGGTCGGCGATCTCGATCGTCTCCGGCTTGTGCTCGACCACCAGGACCGTGTTGCCCTTGTCGCGCAGCCGGAGCAGCAGGCCGTTCATCCGCTCGATGTCGTGCGGGTGCAGGCCCACCGTGGGCTCGTCGAAGACGTAGGTGACGTCGGTCAGGCTGGAGCCGAGATGCCGGACCATCTTCACCCGCTGGGCCTCGCCTCCGGACAGGGTGCCGGATTCGCGGTCCAGGCTCAGGTAGCCCAGGCCGATCTCGACCAGCGAGTCCAGGGTGTTGCGCAGGGTGGCGATCAGCGGCCGTACCGACTCGTCCTCGATGTCCCGGACGAAGTCGGCCAGGTCGCTGATCTGCATGGCGGCGCAGTCGGCGATGTTGCGGCCGTTGATCTTCGAGCCCAGTGCGGCGGGGTTGAGCCTGGTGCCGCCGCACGCCTGGCAGCTGGTGAACGTCACGGCCCGGTCCACGAACGCCCGGATGTGCGGCTGCATGGACTCGCGGTCCTTGGCGAGATAGAGCCGCCGCACCTTGACCAGGAGCCCCTCGTAGGTGGTGTTCATGGTGCCGATCTTGATCTTGGTGGCGGGTCTGTGCAGGAAGTCCTCCCACTGGGCCGGGGTGTAGTCCTTCAGCTTGACGTCGCGGTCGAAGAATCCGGAGTGGGCTATCGACTGCCAGTACCACGAGTCCACATTGAAGTTCGGGGCGGTGATCGCTCCCTCGTTGAGCGAGAGGTCGACGTCGACCAGCTGGGAGACGTCGACGTCCGACACCCGGCCGAGTCCCTCGCACTTCGGGCACATGCCCTCGGCGCTGTTGAAGCTGAACGCGGTCGAGGTGCCGACGTGCGGGGTGCCGATCCGGCTGAAGACGATCCGCAGCATCGTCTGCGCGTCGGTCGCCGTGCCGACCGTGGAGCGGGAGTTGGCACCCATCCGCTCCTGGTCGACGACGATCGCCGCACTCAGGTTGCGCAGGGCGTCGACGTCGGGCCGGCCGAGGCTCGGCATGAACGACTGGACGAAGGCCGTGTAGGTCTCGTTGATCAGCCGCTGCGACTCCGCGGCGATGGTGCCGAAGACGAGGGAGGACTTTCCGGAGCCGGATACCCCGGTGAAGACGGTGAGCCTGCGCTTGGGAATGTCCAGCGAGACGTCGGCCAGGTTGTTCTCCCTGGCGCCGCGGACCTCGATCACGTCGTGGCTGTCCGCGGCGGCCCGGCCGTGCCGCGTGTCGTGGTCGTCGGTGGGGGTGGGGCTGGAGGGGGACACTGACCTTCTCCCTTGATATCCTTAGGGTGTAAAGAGATAGCCCGGTAAAGTTAGTTTATGCCGTAAGGAGTGGCAAGTTGGTCGTCTTCGCCGGACAGGGCGACGCGCGCCGTTCGATGGCACTGCTGTGGCATACCTCGAGGTCGGAAGAGGGGCGCCCCGGCCCCAAGCCCGGTCTGAGCGTGGATGTGATCGTGGATACGGCCATCGCCGTCGCCGACTCCGAGGGGATGGCCGCGCTCTCCATGCGCGCGGTGGGTGAACGGCTCGGCCGCACCGCCATGGCCCTCTACACCTACGTGCCCAGCAAGGGCGAGCTGGTCGACCTGATGTACGACCGGGCCCTGGCCGAGTTGCCCACCTCCTATGAGCTGGGGGCGGGCTGGCGGGCGGCCGTGACCTCCTGGGCCGAGGAGGCCTGGGCGTTCTACCTGCGCCACCCGTGGGTGCTGCAGGTCTCGCAGGCGCGCCCGGTGCTGGGCCCCAACGAGTACGTCATGCTGGAGACGGCGCTGCGCATCCTCCGCGAGACGGGCCTCACGGCCGGGGTGCTGCGGCGCCTCGTCGGGGTGCTGTTCCACTTCGTGCGCGCGGCGGCGCAGACGGTCGCGGAGTCGCGCCAGGCCCCGGCGGCGACCGGGATGTCCGACGAGGAGTGGTGGTACGCCCGCTCGGCCCTGCTGGAGGAGGTCGCGCCGGACTTCGCCGAGCGGTTCCCGACGCTGACCTGGCTCGACAGCGAGGGTGCCTACCAGTCCGAGGACGAGAGCGTGCCCTACCTGGAACAGGAGGCGAAGGAGACCTTCGCGGCCGGTCTCGCCGTCCTCCTGGACGGCATCGAGGCGGCCGTGAACAGGGCCGGCGTACGAGCACTTCCATGATCCGCAGGGCGTGCGGGGCCCTGGTGGCACGGCCCGGCTGACCGATCCTCGCCACGGCGGGGTCCGCGGGGCAGGGGCCTAACGGGCGTCGGGGCCGAAGGCCCGCAGGAACGTGTGGACGGCGGCGCGGGCCACGGCTCGCAGTTCGGCGTCGCCGACCTGGCGGGTTCCCAGCCGGGACCTGGCCTCCATCGGGCCGGTGAGCAGGGCGTTGAACTGTTCGGCCGCCTGTGCCGGGTCGGTCGCGTGCAGGCGGCCGGCGAGCGTGAGCCGGGCCAGCCGGTCGGCCAGGGCCTGGGCGACGCGCTCGGCCGCGCGCCCCTGGACGATGTCGAGCAGGTCGGGGAACTGGTTGAGCTCCGCCGAGAGCAGCCGCCGCAGTGCCCAGGAACGGTCGTCGCAGTAGCACTGGAGCAGGCTGTGGCCGACCTCCTCCAGCATGGCGCGCGGCTCGCCGTGCTCGGTGAGCCGCTCCAGTACGGCCAGGTTCCTGGCCAGCGCCCTGTCGGCCTGTGCGGTGATCGCCTGGCGTAGCAGGGTCTCCTTGTCGCCGAAGTGGTTGTACACGGTGGCCTTGGCGACGCCCGCCTCGGCGGCGATCATGTCCACCCCGGCCTGGGCGTACCCCTGGCGGGCGAACACCGTGAACGCGGCATCCAGGATCGCCTGCCGCTTGTCGATGCGTCCGCGCACGACGGAGGGGCTCTGTTCGGCCGAGATTCCGCTCATAGGCCGCATCATACTTCCCGAACCACCCGATTGGACTAATCAGTCTGGTTTTTTAGACCAGATTGACTAAGACTCATGGGTCTCTTAATTTGGTCGCACTGGTCTAGTTCGTTGTGATCGAAGCGGAGAGAACCCATGACAGAACCGCGAGACGACCGGCTGGATCCGGCACTGCTGCGGCTGATCGGCGTGATTTTGCTCGGCGGGCTGCTGGGCATCCTCAACAGCACGATGGCCGCCGTCGCCACCGACACCCTGGCCGCCGCCTTCGACACCTCGCTGAGCACGATCGGCTGGGCCTCCACCGGTTTCCTGCTGGCCGTCACGGCCACCATCCCCTTCGCCACCTGGGCCGTCGACCGGTTCGGCGGCAGGCGGCTCTGGCTGATCGGCCTCCTGCTGTTCCTGGCCGGATCGCTCGCCTCCGGGCTGGCCTGGGACGTCGGCAGCCTGATCCTCTTCCGCGTCGTCCAGGGCCTCGGCGCCGGCCTCCTCGACCCGCTCGTGCTGGTCCTGCTGGCCCGGGCCGCAGGTCCGCATCGCGCGGGACGCGTGATGGGCCTGATGGGCGTGGTCCTCTCCCTCGGCCCGGTCCTCGGGCCGATCCTGGGCGGCGCCATCCTCCAGGGACTGCAGTGGCGATGGATGTTCCTGCTCAGCGTGCCCGTCGGCATCATCGCCCTGCTGCTCGCCCTGCGCGTGCTGCCCGCCGACCCGCCGGCCGAGCGGCAGCCGCGGGTCCGGCTCGACGCCATCGGCCTGGCCCTGATCGGTCCGGGCTTCGCGGCGCTCATCCTGGCCCTGTCGCAGACGGCCGAGCAGGGCACGTTCACCGCCTGGCAGGCGCTCAGCCCGCTGGCCGCCGGCGCCGCGCTGCTGATCGGCTACACGATCCACGCGTTCCGTACCCGGCGCACGCCACCCCTGATCGACCTGCGACTGTTCGCCGGCCGCGGTTTCACCGCGAGCGTCACCATCATGGGCCTGGGCGGCCTCGCGAACTTCGCCGTCTTCTTCGCGCTGCCGCTGTACTACCAGCAGGCGCACGGGTACGGCGTGCTCGCCGCCGGGCTGCTGATGGCGCCCGTGGGCCTCGGCGGCTCCATCGCCATGCCGCTGGCCGGACGGCTGTCGGACCGGCTCGGCGCTCGCGGGCTGGCAGGCGGCGGCGCGCTCGTGGCCGCCCTCAGTGCGCTGGCCTTCACCCAGATCGGAGCGGAAACCCCCGAGGTGTGGCTCGTGCTGGGCGCCCTCACCATCGGCCTGGGCATGGGCTTCTTCAGCGCCCCCACGATGGGATCGCTGTATCGCACACTGCCCGCCCCGATGGTGGCGCAGGGCAGCTCGGTGCTCTACATGCTCAACCAGCTCGGCGCCGCGATCGGGGTCGCCGTCGTCACGCTCATCCTGCAGACCGCCGACGACGCGACAGCCGGCTTCCACGGCGTCTTCTGGTTCACCGTCACCGTGATCGTGGTCATTCTGGCCGCCATCCCGCTCCTGCCGGGCCGGCCCCGGGCGCAGGTCGTACCGGAGACGTCATCACCGGTGCCCTCTCCATCCAGGCGGAGCTGAGCCCGGCGTCGGGACGGCCCGGTCGTGAACCGGGCCGTTCCCCTCCTCCCGGACTCCTCGGGGCCCGGGCGCCGGTGGGTGTGGCCGGTGAGCCCGGGACCGTCCCGGAGCTCAGCTGAACATCGCCTCCATGGTCTCGTGCGACTGTTCCTTCTTCGCGTCGGACTCGCTGCCCCAGCAGGTGTTGAGGATGATCCGGGTGCGGTCCTCCGACAGCGGGACCGTGCGGTGCAGCGTCGTGTCGGAGCGCAGGAAGTAGATGTCGCCGCTCTGGTGGGCGTAGGTGCTGATCGGGTAGCGGATGAGGTGGTCGTGGACCCGGGGGTCCTCCTTCACCCAGTTGGTGTGCGGAACGCACTGGAGCATGCCGCCGTACTCGCTGCTCGGCGCCTCCAGGATCCAGATGAGGGTGAAGCTGAAGTCGCCCCAGTGCCAGCCGTGGGTGTCGCCCTGCTTCTCCTGGCGGATGATGACGTACTTCTCCTCGTCCCAGGGGCAGTTGACGACGGGTTCGTTCGCCAGCCGGCCCAGGAAGCCCTTGAGGGCGGGGGAGTCGTAGAGCTCCGGGATCAGGGAGCTGTCGCCGGCGATGGACTGCTGGCTGACCGTGCTCATCTTCCGCGGGGAGTTGCTGGTCTCCTTGAGGTTGATGTCGATCCGGCGCGCGTGCAGGTCGAGCAGGCGCTCCACCTCGTCCGAGACGAGATCCTTGACCTCCTCGGAGACCACATTCCGCAGTTTGACGTAGCCGTTCCTGCGGAAATCATGGGAGAATCTGCGGATTTCCCAGGGGTCCTGAAAGGTCTTTTCGAGATGCTCCGCGATCCGGTCGTCGAGTGAGAGCGTCCCGAGGCCGGTCTCGTAGTCGTGAGTCGGCATACGGTTTCTCCTCCGTGGTTATCGAGGTTTCCAGAACCGTAACACGCGAGTGGTGTCCGCAATTGGCGCGCGTTGTCCGTCCCATCCCCCTGTGAAAGCATGAGCGGATTCCATCCGATCGGCTTCAGCGATTACTCGGACTACGCAGGGACGAGCGTCATGAACACCAAAGTCACATTCGTCGAGCTGTCTGCATTCGAGGCCATCCTGCCCCTCGCCTCCGGCTACATGCAGGCTTACGCACAGCACGATCCGGAGGTGGGGCCGCGATGTGATTTCGAGATCTTCTCCGCCCCGGTGTCCGCGGACAGAAAGGAGGTGATCGCAGAACTCCTGGAAAAGCGCAGCGATGTCTACGCCATCAGTTGCTACATCTGGAACATCGGATTCGCGCGCGCGGTGCTGGCCGCGCTGCACGAGCGGCTCCCGGCGGCCCGGTTCATCCTCGGCGGTCCCCAGGTCATGCTGCACGCCGACGAGTACGTCGCCCCCGAACAGGAGAACGTCGTCGTCTGCAACGGCGAGGGCGAGAAGACGATGCTGCAGTACCTGCGCCAGGTGATCGGCGACGACCCCGACTTCTCGGCCGTCGACGGGATCAGCTTCTGGCGGTCGGGGGAACTCGTCACCACCGAGGCCGCCGAGCGGGTGCGCGACCTGATGGAGGTGCCCTCGCCCTTCACCTCCGGCGTCTTCGAGGAGGGCAAGTACACCACCGCCATCCTGGAGACCAACCGCGGATGCCCGTTCAGCTGCGGTTTCTGCTTCTGGGGCGCGGCGACCAACGACAAGGTCCACAAGTTCGAGGACCAGCGGGTCCGCGACGACATCACCTGGATCAGCAAGCACGACTTCGTGTCGATCTTCATCGCGGACGCCAATTGGGGCATGGCCCCGCGCGACGTGGAACTGACCCGCCACCTGGTGGAGTGCAGCGAGCAGAACGGCTACCCGGTGATGGTCTCGATGGCCGCGGCCAAGAACAAGCCCGACCGGATGGCCGAGATCACCGAGATCCTCGTGCAGGGCGGACTGCTGACCAGCCAGCCCATCTCCCTGCAGTCGATGAGCTCCAGGACCCTGGAGTTGGTCGACCGCTCGAACATCAAGCCCGCGACCTACACCGAGTTGCAGAGAACGCTCAGGGAGAAGCGCATCAGCTCCTACATCGAGCTGATCTGGCCGCTTCCCGGAGAGACCCTGGAGTCATACAAGGAGGGAATCGCGGAACTGTGCCGGCTCCGTGCCGACACGCTCATCGTCTATCCGCAACTCCTGCTGCACAACACCTCGATATACGCCAAACGGGAGCTTCTCGGAGTGCAGGTGGAACGCGTTCCCAGTGATGTCACGGAAGCCGACGTGGTGGTCGGCACCAACTGGGTAAGCCGTACGGAGTGCGAGCGCGGCACCTGGTTCTACTACGCCGTCCACTCGCTCTACAACCTACGCGGCCTGTATTACCTCGCCAATTATCTGGAGAGGTCCGGAACAAGGCGGCTGGAGGATTTCTTCACCGACGCCGCGACGTATTTCGAGAGCCGTACCGACACCGAGGTCGCCAGTTTCTTCCGCGATTCCGTGCAGAAACTCTGGAACTACGATTTCCATAATTTCGGGATGGTCGCGCACCTCGTCCTGCACTCGCACCGCGAGGAGTTCGACGGGCTGCTCGCCGACTTCGCCCGCGGTCAGTCCTGGTGGCGGGACGCCGGGGCACGGGCCGCGTTCGAGCTCGACCTGCTGGCCAGGCCCTACATCTACCTGGCCAGGCCCAAGCCGCCGGGCTACGACTTCACCGAGCTGCGCGTCGAGCCGCACGGCAGGACGGCCTCGGTCGTCGACATGCCCGCCGACCTGGCCGCCCTCCTCATCGACCTCGACGTGACCGGCCTGGAGGCCGGCCAGGAGCACCTCACCCGGCTGGTGCTCGACCACCCGCGCGGGCGGAAGCTGCCGTTCATGCCCGAGCGCAGCCTGGAGCACAACGCCTCCTACTGCCAGGGCATGGTGCTGCGGCTGCGGGAGTATCTGCCCACCTGGCGGCCGGAGTCCGAGGTCGCCGCGCTGCCGGGCCGCCGCTGACCTCCTCGCAGGCCGGGGAGAACGACTGGGCCTGCCGCGAGTGCACCTTCCGGCGGCCTGAGCCGTCCTGGG
>NZ_JBEXUE010000182.1:0-17962 GCF_040614275.1 Streptosporangium sp. NPDC006013 | reverse complement strand
GCTTCCACCGCTCCCGGCTGCCCGCGGACGTCGTCGGCGCGGCGCGCGCGATGGCGCGCGAGGAGGGCACCACCCCGTTCACCGTCCTGCTGGCCGCCTACGGGGTGCTGCTGTCGCGCTATGCCGACCAGGCCGACATCGTCACCGCGGTACCCGCCGCCGGACGCATCCGGCCCGAGCTCGAAGAGCTCGTCGGCTGCTTCATCAACATCATCTGTCTCCGCCTCGACCTGCGCGGCGAGCCCACCTTCCGCGAGCTGCTGCGCCGGGTGCGGCACGCCTCCGTCGAGGGCCACGACCACGAGGAGATGCCCTTCGAGGAACTGGTGCGCGAGCTGCACCCGCAGCGGCCGCGGAGCCACACGCCGCTGTTCCAGGCGGGGCTCGGGGTACGCGACAACGACGGCGTCTTCCTGAACCTGCCGGGCGTGCGGGCCTCGGAGTTCGTGCCCGACGTCGAGGTCTCGCACTTCGACCTGATGGTGGACTTCAGCGTCGACGGCGACGGCATGGCGGGCCTGTGGGGTTACAACGACGACCTGTTCGACCCCGCGACCGTCGAGGTCCTCGCCGAGCAGTTCACGCTCCTGCTCACCGAGGCGTGCGCCCAGCCCGACCGTCAGGTCGGCGACCTCCGGCTGCCCGCGTCCCCGAGGTTCCCCCAGCCCGGGACCGTCGGCGCCGAACCCCCGGCCGCCGTCCTGGCCGGGCGGGCGCGGCGCGCACCGGACTCGCCCGCCGTCACCTCCGTCGACGGCACGCTGACCTACGCCCAGCTCGACGCGCACGCCGAAGCCCTGGCACCCGCCGTGCGCAAGGGGGCCGAACCGCCGGCCGCCGACACCCCCGACCTCGCCGTGTGGTGGTACGCCAGGCTCAAGGCCGACGGCGGCCCGCGGGACGCGGGCTACGCGCGGGCCGCGGACCTGGCCTCGCGGATCGGCCTGGGCGCCACCGGCACCGTGCTCACCTTCGCCCCGCCCGCCTCCGGCGCGCTCGCCGACGCCATGCTGCTGGCCCTCTCCTCCGGCGCGCACCTGGTGATCGCGCCCCCCCAGGCCACCCGTGACATCGGGCGGCTGAGGACCCTGGTCGGGGACGCCACCGTCGTGCACGCCCCATCGGCCACGTGGCGGCTGCTGCTGCGCGAGAACGCCCTGCCGGAAGGCCGTCCGTTCACCGCGCTCTGCGACGCGGCCACCACCCCGGACCCCCTGGTACGGGAACTGGCCGCGCGAGTCCCCACCTGGACCCTGTACGGAGAGCGCTGGGCCGCGGCCCACCGGATCGACCCGCTCGCCGAGCCCCGCAGGGGCGTCCCGCTCGGCGTCCCGCTGGCCGGCACCCCGATCGAGGTCACCGGCCGGGCCGGGCGCCCCGGCGCCACCGGCGTACCCGGCGAGATCCACGTCGGCGGCGCCGCCACCGGGGACCGGGGCCGGATCCTGCCCGACGGCTCGCTGGAGCTGCTCGGCCGCTTCGACCGGATGTTCACCGTCGGCGGGTTCCGGGTGGACACCGACGAGGTGGCCCGCTCCCTGGCCGGCCGCCCCGGTGTGGTCGAGGCGATCGTGGACGTGCGCCACGACCGGCTCGTCGCGTACGTGGCCGGTGACGGGATCGATTCGCGGAAGCTCACCGCCCACCTGCCCGAATACCAGGTGCCCGGTTCGGTCGTCGTCCTCGACGCGCTGCCCAGGAACGCGCGGGGCGACATCGCCCACGAGGAGTTGCCCAGCCCCGAGGCCCCGGGCGCCGAGGGCGGCCAGGTGCCGATCAGGGGCGGCACCGAGGAGTCCGTCGCCGGCATCTGGCGCGAACTGCTCGGCGTGCGGGAGATCGGCGCCGCCGACGGCTTCCTCGACCTCGGCGGCCACTCGCTCACCCTGGCCCGCCTCAGCCTGCGCTACGAGGTGGCGTTCGGCATCGAGGTGGAGCTGCCCGACCTGCTGCGCCACGCGACGGTCCGCGAGCAGGCGGCACTCATCGACGAGCGCCGCGCGCAGGCCGGCCTCACCGGAGAGGGGAAGTCGTCATGACCTCGGTATCCGCCAAGCCCGCGCAGGCCACGAGCGAGGGGCCCCCCAGGACGAGGCTGGAGTCGCTGACCGGGCTGCGGTGGTTCGCCGCGTTCGGCGTCTTCTTCAGCCACGTCGCGATCCTGCTGCCGCTGCCCTACCTCAACGAGCTGTTCATCCTCGGCACCGCCGGGGTCACCTTCTTCTTCGTTCTGTCCGGATATGTCCTGACCTGGACGTTCTTTGAGAACGACACCGCGCCGAGGTTCTACTGGCGCCGCTTCGCCAGGATCTGGCCGTCACTGCTCATCACCACCGTCGCGGCGGTCGCGCTGCTCGTCGGCGGCCGGCTCTGGCCCACCGAGGGCGGCACCTCGCTGGTCTGGTGGACGGTCGCGACGCTGCTCCTGGTGCAGGCGTGGATCCCGGCGTCGTTCCAGAGCGACACCGTGCCGCACACCGTCTCCTGGTCGCTGTCGTGCGAGGCGTTCTTCTACGCGGTCTTCCCGTTCGTGGTCCGCCCGATCGTGCGGCGCACGCTGCGCCAGATGGTGACGATCGCCGCCGTGCTCATCGCGATCAGCATCGGCACCCGGGTCTGGCTCTGGCTGGCCAATCCGCAGATCACGCCGGAGAACTGGTTCACCTCCGACCTGTACTACTTCGCCACCCACTCGCCGATCGCCCGGGTCAGCGAGTTCGTGCTGGGCATCGTGATCGCCGCCGCGGTACGCCGCGGCTGGCGCAGCCCGCTCGGGCTGCGCGCGGCGACCGCGATCACGGTCGGCTACTTCGCGCTGCTGTGGGCGTGGTCCGTCTCGGGCCTGTGGCCGACCGCGCTGGCCGAGGCCGCCAACCGGGGCAGCATCGTGGTGTTCGCGCTGCTCATCGCGGCGGCGGCGACCAACGACCTGGCCGGTCGGCGCAGCCTGCTCGGCTCCCGCCCGCTGGTGGCGCTCGGCCAGTGGTCCTACGCCTTCTACCTGGTGCACTTCCTGGTGCTCTTTCCGATCGCCAAGCACGCGTTCGGCCGGCAGTCGCTCTACGACTTCCCGCCGCCCAGCTGGGCGCACCTGCCGTACGCGGTGGCCGGCCTGGCGGTCAGCGTGCTGCTGTCGTGGGGGCTGTACCGGCTGTACGAGTACCCGATCGAGAAGCGGCTGCGGGCCATGCTGCGCCGCGAACCGAAGACCACACCCCCGGCCCCGGGCGCGGAGCCCTCGATGTGAGATCGAACGTGCCGGCGGGGAGCTGTCCCTTCTGCATGCCGGCCGTCGTGGGTCGCGGGGTGGTCTTCTCTCGTGGCCCTTGCCGGTGGTGGCAGGTTCGGCCGGTCTCGGGGCCAACGTCGCGGTCGCCGAGCCCACTCTCACCCGCGGGTGCGGGGAAGCGATGGCGACACTGCGGAAGCGCCTATGCGCTTGACACAAAATCTACGTACATGTTGACTAAACGCACCTGTTGACGAAATGGTGGTGCGGTCATGCGCGACGACATCTTCGTGCTGGACTCCCTGGTCCACGCCTTGAACTGGGACGAGTCGAACTGGGCTGATCCGGTGGCGGCCAAGGCGTCGGTGGACGCCGCCGCCTACACCGCGGCCCACCAGGGCTCCCCGGACTACGATCTGCCGCGTGAGCTGTTCGTCCGCGACTGGACGGTGGACGACTCGGCCAACCTGTTGTTCCGGGAGAGCATGACCAGCGTCGGCGTCTTCAACCCCCAGCCGCTGTTCGTCTTCAAGGACGGACAGACCTCGGTGGAGAAGGCGTACGAGGCGGTGCGCAAGTACCCGACCCGGTTCATCGGCACCTACGCGGCCATCGACCCGCTGCGCGACGGCTGGGAGCGGTACCTGGAGGAGCAGGTCGAGGGCCTCGACCCGCTGGGACTCAAGCTCTACCCGGCGAGTTGGCAGGAGGACGGCGCGCGGACCTGGGCGCTCAACGATCCGAAGGTGGCCTTCCCTGTCTTCGAGAAGGCGCTCTTGCTCGGCATTCGGCACATCGCGATCCACAAGGCGCTGCCGATCGGGCCGATGGAGTACCGCGGCGCGTTCGGCCCCTCGGACGTCGAGGGCGCGGCCGCGCACTTCCCCGAGATCGACTTCGAGATCGTCCACGGCGGCATGTCGTTCGTGGAGGAGACCGCCTGGCTGCTGGCGAAGTTCCCCAACGTCTTCGTCAACCTGGAGAACATGAACATCGTGGTCGCTCGGCGCCCCCGGACGTTCGCGAAGATCCTGCTCGGGCTGCTGCACGTCGGGGGCAACGCCATCTACGAGCGGCTCCAGTGGGGGACCGGGACGTTCCAGTTCCACCCGCGCCCGTGCATCGAGGCCATGCTCGACTTCGAGTTCCCCGAGGACCTGCTGGAGGACACCGGTCTCTACCACCCGGTCGAGCAGATCACCTGGGAGAACAAGCGCGACATCATGGGACGGACATTCGCCCGCCGCCACGGCCTGGACATCGAACGGCTGAAGGCGGACCTCGCCGGGGACGAGTTCGCCCGCCCGCCGGGGGCGCCGCTGCCCGAACCCTACTCGACGCTGGATTGGATGCGGCGGTGATGTCCCGTGCCTGGAGCGTCGGGCGCGAGCCCGGCGCGGTGGTCGAGCGACGGCTGGCCGAGGTCGTCGACCCGTGCAGCTCGGCCAGCGTCCTGTCGATGAGCATTCTGCAGATGGGCCTGGTCCGCGACGTCACGCTGGAGGACGGGCGGCTGCTGGTGCATCTGCGGCTGACCTCGCCGTCCTGCATGATGGTCGCCTACATTGCCCGGGAGGTGGTCGAGCGGCTCACCGGGCTGCCCGGCGTGACCTCGGTCGACGTCGTCCCGGACGAGGGACTGGACTGGGATCCGTCGCTGATCGACCCGGCCGTCCGGGACGAGCGCTCGCGGCGGCTGGTCCTGCTCGGGATCGGGCCGCGTCCCGCCTGAGGGCACAAGGGAAGGGCCCCGCACGGCGGGCGGGGCGTACCTGTGGTCAGCTGGTGACCAGGGCGTCGAAGTCCATCTCCGGGGCCGATGCGGCGATCGTCCGCAGCCGCGCCAGGACGTCCGGGGCGAGGTCGAGCTCAGCCGCGGTGAGGATCGAGTCGACGTGCTCGGGCGCCTGGATCCCGACCAGCGGGACGACGGGCTGCTCGCCCGCGCGTACCCACGCCATGGCCAGCTCCGGCAACCCGCAGCCGAGGGACGCGGCGATCGCGCGCATCTCCTTGGCCGCGTGCACCCGTGCGGTGTAGACGTCCCCGGAGAAGTCGGACGCGCCGCGCCGGAAGTCCCTCTTCGAGAACGATGGCTCCTCGGTGAACGTCCCCGAAAGGTAGCCCTGCGCGAGGGCCGCGTACCCCATGACGCCGAGGTTTCGTTCCCGTGCGTAGGGGAGTAGTTCGCGCTCCGCGCCCCGGCTGAACAGGCTGTAGGGCACCTGGATGACGTCGAGCGCGGCGCTTCGCTCGAACTCGGCCATCTGCCCGACCGTGTAGTTCGACACTCCGATATGCCGGGCCAGGCCCTCCTTGACGAAGGACGCCATCGCCCCGGCCGTTTCGGCGATCGGCACTGCGGGGTCGAACCAGTGCACGAGATAGACGTCCACATGGTCGGTGCCGAGCCGCCGCAGCGAGTCGACCAGGCAGGCGCGCAGGAACTCCGGCCGCGAGTTCGGCGCGAACGGGGTGGCCGCGCCCGCCCGCCGCCGGAGGTCGAGCCCGCCCTTGGAGCACAGGACGATCTCGTCGCGGTGTCCGGCCAGCTCGGGCGCGAGCACCCGGCCCAGCGCAGACTCGGCCCGTCCGTAGGCGTGCGCGGTGTCGAAAAAGACCAGGCCCCGGTCGAGCCCGTGCCGCAGCCCGGCCGTCGCCGCGTCCAGGTCGCCGCCCCAGGCCCCGGCCAGGGTGTAGGTGCCGACGCAGACCTCCGGAACCCGCAGGCCCGTGCCGCCCAGATATTCGCTCACTGGAGGAATCCCGTCTCTTCGGGGGTGGCGTCGGCGCGCAGGACGATCCACAGGCCCTCGCACTCGGCCACGACGTCGCCGTCGCACAGGAGCGCGCCGCTGATGAAGATCTTCCGGCCCTCGCGGCGCGTCACCCGGCCGCGGACTTCGAGCGCGACGTCCACCGGGCAGACGCGGCGGAAGTCGACGCGCAGGTAGGCGGTCCTGGTGGGCGGCCCAGAGTTGCTGAGGCGGCCGAGGAAGTCGTCGAACAGCAGCGTGACCGCGCCGCCGTGGATCGCGGTTCCGCCGCCCAGATAGAAGCGGGAGAACGTGACGGTCCCTGTCGCCACCTCGGCGTCCTTCATGTGGACGTCGACCGGGACGATGAACGGATGGGCTCGGGTGTCGACGTCGCCGCGCAGCCCCGAGTATTGCCGTCCCGGTACGACCGCGTCGGCGGCCAGTAGCGCATGGGCCCGCTCGATGAGTTCGGCCGCCTCCCGCGCGTGCTCGTCCGGTGGGTCGCAGCAGGTGACTATGTCCTGGAGTCCGCGCAGTGCCGAGACCAGATCGAGGAACGTCTCCGTACTCCCGTGTTCGTCCCGAGTATCGAATCCCCACAGGTTGATCGACCGCTCTGCCACCGGTCAGGCCACCTCGCTCCCTGGCTCATCCGGTTTATCAATGTATGTGTTGACGATCTGAGCCGCAACAATCTACCGTCGCGTTGACAAACTCCCCCCGTCCGCGCGACGAGCCTCTGACGTCGGCGAGAACAGGAGCGGACCGCATGTTCGATCTCGACGATCTCTACGGGGACCTGGCCACCAACGATCCGGCGACGTTTTACGCGCGGCTCCGCGAACGCGATCCGGTCTACTTCAACCCTCGCTGGGGCGGCTGGATCCTGACGCGCTACCAGGACGTCGCCGCCGCCTACCGCGACCACGCCCGGCTCAGCTCCAACCGGATGGCGGGCCCGTGGGGCGAGAAGTCGGCGCGGCGCAAGGGCGGCGGCGAGGTGTCGCCGGTCTTCCACTACCTCGGCCAGTTCTTCGCCTGGATGGACCAGCCGGACCACACCCGATTCCGGAACCTGCTGCAGACCACGTTCACTCCGCAGAGCGTCGAGGGGATTCGGCCCCGGGTCACCGAACTGGTCCATGAGCTCACGGCCGGCCTGCCACGGGACGAACCGTTCGACTTCATCGAGTCCTACGCGTTCCACCTGCCGGTGATCGTGATCTCGGAGTACCTCGGGACGCCCCCGGAGGAGCGACTGCTGGTCAAGAAGTGGTCCGACGACCTCTCGCACACGATCTTCGCGGGCCAGGACGGCATGTCCGCCCAGGAGCGTGCCCGGCTCGGCGAGGAGGCCGTCCGGGGGTTCGCCGACTACTTCGGCGACATCATCCGGGCCCGCAGGTCCGCGCCCCGCGACGACCTGATCTCGCGGATGGTCCAGGCGGGGAAGGGCGCGGACGCGCTGAGCGACGACGAGGTCATCGCCCAGTGCATTCTCATGATTTTCGCCGGACACGAGACGACGGCGAATCTGCTGGCCAACGGCATGGTCGCGTTCGACCGGCATCCCAGCCAGTGGCGCGCGCTGCGCGAGCGGCCCGAACTGGCCAGGCCCGCGGTGGAGGAGATGTTGCGCTATGACGGCCCGATCGGCGGGCAGGGCCGCTGGGCGCGGACGTCCTTCGAGTTCGGCGGCAAGTCGATCGCCGAGTCCGACCGGGTGATGCTCGTGCAGTGGGCCGCCAACCGTGATCCGGAGATGTTCGCCGACCCCGACGTCTTCGACATCACCCGGCAGAAGATCCGGCACCTGGGCTTCGGGCACGGCATCCACACCTGCCTCGGCTCGCCGCTGGCCCGGATCGAGGTCCAGGAGACCCTGCGGCACTTCGCGACGGAGTTCGCCGCGCTCGACGTGGTCACCGACCCGCTGCGCTACAAGCCGACGCTCACCTCCCGCGCCCTGGTCACGCTCGAAGTCGTCTCCCGGCCCGCCTGAAAGCAAATCAACGAACCCGTTGACAGTCAACAGGGGTGTGACTAGCTTCAGAGCTCCTCGGGGCGCTCGGCGGACCGAATCCAGGTCCGCCCGGATCGAATCATCAGGAGGAGTCCATGAGGAGAAAGCTCACGGCGGTGATCGGGCTTTCGGCCCTGGCCGGAAGCCTGGTCGCGTGCGGCGGCGCGGACTCGTCCGAAGGGACGTCGAACAACCCCATCGTCATCGGATACGACGGCGACCTGTCCGGCCCCTTCTCGATCGGCGGCCAGGGGGCCCACAAGGGCATCGAGGCCTATGTCAACGCGACGAACGCGGCAGGCGGCATCGCGGGACGCAAGCTCCAGCTTGTGACCCTCGACGACGGGGGCGATGTCAACCGGGCCCTCGGCAACATCCAGCAACTGCTCACCCAGAAGAAGGCCGACGTGCTGATCGGCATCTCGATCAGCAGCATCTGCGAGGCGGCGACCGACATGGTCGCCAAGGCCAAGGTCCCGCTGGACTGCGTCGGCGCGGCGCCGAGCCAGGTCGCCCCGCCGAACGCCAGCCCCTGGGTCTTCATGGCCACCTCGGGGCAGGATTACCAGGTCGCCCCGGTGCTCCAGCTCATCGAGAAGACCGTCACGGCCGACAAGCCGAAGGTCGCCTACATCCACTTCGACTCCGCCGCCCACCACGGTTTCGGCCGGACGGTGACCGCGGCGCTCCAGCGGCGGAGCTGGCCGCTGGTCGCCAGGGAGGTCGTGCCGCTGACCGCGAGCCCCGACATCCGGGCGCAGGCGTCCAAGCTGGTCGCGGCCAAGCCCGACGTCGTCGTCAGCCTGATGACGGACAAGAACTCCGCCCTGCTCCAGCAGAACCTGCGGGCCCAGGGCTTCACCGGGCCGATCATCCAGAACCCGGACACCGGGCCAGAGATCATGAACATCACCAAGGACGAGAACCTGTACGTCCTGACCCACGCCTACCTCGACAACACCGCGAGCGACCGACTCGGCGGCGACGCCAACTGGAAGTCGATGGCCGACGCGTTCGCCGCTGCCAAGCTCGACCTCTCCACCTCCTACGCGACCCGCGGCTACCTCAACGCGCTGGTCGTCGGGACCGCGCTGGCCGACTGCGACGGCTGCTCGGGCGAGGAACTGCGGGCCGCGATCGAGAAGGCCGTCGTCCCGTCCGATGGGATCACCCCGGGTGACCTGAAGTTCTCCGCCGACGACCACCAGGGCGCCCAGGCCGTCCCGGCCTACCACTGGAAGGACGGTGGCCCCGCGCTCGTCGAGCCGTCTCTCAAAACCGGCGTGAACTGATTCGCCGCACTCCCGGTCCGGGCCGCACGGCCCGGACCGGACCACCACCCCGAGAGCACAAGGGAAAGACATGAAGTTGAAGCGGATTCTCGCCGTCGCGGCGGCCGGCGCCCTGGCGGCCGGCCTCACGGCCTGCGGGGGATCGTCGTCGGGGAGCGGCGGTGACGGCCCGATCGTCATCGGGTACAACGGGGATCTGTCCGGCCCGTTCTCGATCTCCGGACAGGGCGGACACGCGGGCATCAAGGCATACTTCGACGCGCTGAACGCCTCGGGCGGGGTGAACGGCCGTCAGATCCAGCTCGTCTCGCTCGACGACCAGAGCGACGTGCAGCGCGGGCTCGGCAACATCCAGCAACTGCTCACCCAGCGCAAGGTCCACGCCATCGTCGGCGTGACGATCAGCTCCATCTGCGAGGCCGCGACCGACCTCGCGGTGAAGGCCGAGACCGTGCTGGCCTGCACGGCGGCCTCGCCCACCCAGGTATCCCCGCCGTCGACCAGCCCGTGGGTCTTCCAGCCGCAGTCCGGGCAGGATTACCAGGTCGCCCCGGTGCTCCAGCTCATCGAGAAGACCGTCACGGCCGACAAGCCGAAGGTCGCCTTCATCCACATCGACGCCGCCTCCCAGCAGGGCTTCGCCAAGAGCTTCGGGTCGGCACTGTCGGCACGCTCGTGGCCGATGGTCGGCAAGGAGGTCGTCCCGCTGACGGCCAGCCCGGACATCCGGGCGCAGGCGTCCAAGCTGGTGGCCGCCAAGCCCGACGCCATCGTCAGCCTGCTGTCGGACAAGAACGCCGCGCTGCTGCGCGACAACGTCCGCGCCCTCGGGTTCGAGGGGCCGATCATCCAGAATCCGGACGCGGGTCCGGCCATCCTTGAAAAGACCAAGGACGAGAACCTCTTCGTCCTCACCCACACCTACCTCGACAACACCGCGGACGACCGGCTCGGCGGGGACGCCAACTGGCAGGCCATGCTCGACGCCTTCGCCAAGGCGAAGATCTCGGTCGACACCTCCTACACCGTTCGTGGCTACCTCAACGGCCTTGAGGTCGGCTCGGCCCTGCTGAAGTGCGGCGGCTGCTCCGGCCGGGAACTGCGCGACGCCATCGAGGCCAATCCGATTCCCTCGGACGGGATAACCCCGGGTGATCTGAAGTTCACCACGGAGGTCCACCAGGGCGCGGCCGCCATGCCCGCCTACCGGTGGCAGGACGGCAGGACCGTGCTCTACCTCGACAGGCTCGCGACCGGTACGGGCGCGAACTAGCCGGGGAGAAGGAGAAAGGAGCGTCCCATGGGACGTGATCTGGCGACGTTGCTCTTCGGGACGGTTGTGGACGGCAGCCTGTATGCCCTCATCGGTGTTGGATTCGTGATCCTCTTCCGCTCCACCGGAGCGATCAACTTCGCGCAGGGCGCCATCATGGCGCTCGGCGGGTTCGTCTTCCTCGCCTACCTTCAGGCCGGGCTGCCGTGGGTGCCCGCCCTGGTCGCGGTCTGCTTGACGCTCTGCCTCCTCGGCGCGTTGCTCTACACGCTGATCTTCCGCAAGCTCATCGGCGAGAGCCTGTTCTCGCTCGTCATCGCGACGCTCGGGCTGAACACGGTGCTCACCGCGCTGATGATGATCATCTGGGGGCCGGAGATCCGCGCGATCGAGACCCCGTTCGCCAACGGAACGCTGGTGACCTGGAGCGGGGTCCCGTTCAAGCAGCTCGACCTGTACGCGGTCGTCATCGCGGCTGTCCTGGTGGGGGCGCTGGCCCTGCTGCTGCGGGGCAGCAGGATCGGCACGCATATGCGGGCCGTGGCGGGCAGCTCGCTGCTGGCGGGCCTGTCGCGGATCAACGTCCACCGGATGTCGGCGCTGGCCTGGGCGATCTCCTGTGGGCTGACCGCGGCGGCCGGGGTGTGCTTCGCGCTGCGGTCCACAATCGACCCGATCTCCGCACAGGGGTTCGGGCTGGTCGCGTTCGCCGCGGTCCTGCTGGGCGGGCTCGACTCGCTGACCGGGGCGGTGGTCGGCGGGATGGCGCTGGCCGGGGTGCAGACCCTGGCCGTCCTGACGCTTGGCGGCTCCTGGTCGGAGGTGGTCGCCTACCTGGTGCTCATGCTCCTGCTGTTCACCCGCCCGCAAGGCATGTTCGGCAGCCCCAGCGTGGCCCGGCTGTGAAGGAGGACGGACTGATGGACACCTCGGTACCCCAGCCGCGTGGACGCCGGTTGCCGCTGACGGCACTCGGCGTGGTGCGCAGCTGGGCCTGGCTCGTGTTCCCGCTGACTTTCGCCGTGATCCTGTTCGGCGACGACGAGTACTGGCAGTACGTCGCGGGTCTGGTCGTGATCTACGCGCTCAGCGCGCTCGGCCTCGACTGGCTGATGGGCCGGGCGGGGATCGTCTCGCTCGGCAATGGTGCGATCATGGCGTTCGGTGCGCTGGCCGCCTCGATCCTCTCCCACCAGCCGTGGGGCGTCTTCCCCGTGACGCTTCTGGCGGTGACGGTGCTCGGCGGGATGCTCGGCGCGGTGGTGAGCCTGGCGGCGCTGCGGCTGCACGGCGTGTACTTCGCGCTGGTCACGCTGGCGCTGCACTTCGTCGTCATCTTCGGGGTTCACCAGTACCAGAAGACGGACTCGGCGTTCGTCGGCGGCGTGCCCGTCGGCGTCCCCGAGCTGGGCTCGCTGGAGCTGGAGGCCGGACGGAAATGGCTGGCCTTCCTCGGGGTCGTGCTCGTGGTCGTCGTGCTGCTGCTGCGCAACGTCTACGCCCGCCAGCCGGGCCGGATGTGGATGGCGGTGCGGGAGAACGAGCTCGCGGCCAAGACCATCGGGGTGCGGGCGTCACACTGGAAACTGTCGGCGTTCGTCGGCAGCTCGGCGCTCATCGCGCTGTCCGGCGCGCTGCTCGCCTATTACATCGGCCGGGTCTCGGCCGACTCCTACACCCTCCAGTTCGCGATCACGTTCGTGGTGATGGTCATCGTCGGCGGGCTCCGCTCGCTCGGCGGCGCCCTGTTCGGCACGATCTTGGTGACGACGGCTCCGCTCGTCCTTGGCCTGTACGCCCAGGACGCCGACCCGACCGCGACCGGCCTCACCGGCTGGTTCCGCGACAACGTGTTCTTCGTCAACACCGGCATCTTCGGGCTGCTCGTGCTGGTCGTCCTGTTGTACCTGCCGGACGGGGTCGTCCCGACCCTTGCGCGGGCCGCCGACCGGTTCCTGCTCCAGCTCGGACGGCCCGGTGCGGCGGGCCCGCCGGCGGTGCGGGCCGAGGGACCGGTCGTCGAGTCCGCGCTGCTCCAGTTGCGCGGCGTCGATCTCGTCTACAGCAATGGCGCCTGGGCGCTGAACGGGCTGAACCTCACCGTGGGGGAGCACGACCTGGTCGCGATCGTCGGCCGCAACGGCGTCGGGAAGACCAGCTTGATGCGCGCCATCACCGGCTTCTTCGGCTCCGAGGGGGTGCGGCTGCGCGGGTCCCTCCGTTTCGACGGTGCCGAGACGCTCGGCTCGACCCCGCTCGGCACCGCGCGCCGGGGCGTCATCCTGGTGCCCGAGCGGGAGAAGGTGTTCGCCGACCTCACCGTCGAGGAACACCTGCGGCACGTGGGCGATCTGGCGGCGGCCAGGGCGGCGATGCCGCACGAGTGGCCGCTGTTCGAACGCCGCTGGGACTCCAAGGCGGGCTTGCTCAGCGGCGGTGAGAGACAGCTGCTGGCGCTCGCCGTCGCGGCCAGTCTGAGACCGAGACTGCTGCTCATCGACGAGATGTCGCTCGGCCTCGCCCCGGTCGCCATCGACCGGGTCGTCAAGGCCATCAGGGAACTGCACGAGACGACCGGCCTCGCCGTCATCGTCGTCGAGCAGAACGTCGAGGTGGCGCGGCGGCTGACCGAGCGCGTCTATCTCATGGAGGACGGCGAGCTGACCGAGGAGAACGCCCATGTTGCGCGTCGATGACGTCTCGCTGAGGTTCGGCGGGATCCACGCCCTGAGGGAGGTGTCCTTCGAGGTCGAGCCCGGCGCGGCGTTCGGGCTCATCGGACCCAACGGCGCGGGCAAGACGGCCATGCTCAACTGCGTCTGCGGGGTATACCGCCCGCAGAGCGGCCGGATCACCTTCGCGGGCGAGACACTCGCCGGACGGCGGCCCGAGGCGATCTCCGCGCTCGGCATCGGCCGGACCTTCCAGTCCATGGACCACTTCGAGGACTTTCGGGTGCTCGACTACGTGCTCCTCGGCCGCTCCCGGCACCTGTCGGCGTCCACCCTGCTGCCCGCGCTACGCTGGCCCTCGGTGATCCGGCGCGAGCGCGAGCAGGAGAGGGCCGCCCTGGCCATCCTGGAGGAGTGCGGGCTGCTGGGCGTCGCCCGCGAGCGGCTGGCGGAGATCCCGTACGGGACGCAGAAGCTCGTGGACCTGGCGCGGATCATGGCCTCGGAGGCGGGTTGGGTCCTGCTGGACGAGCCGACCTCGGGCACCACGTCGTCGGAGCGTCCGGCGATCTCCGCGGCGCTGCGCAGCCTGCGGGACCGGCGGACGACCGTGGTGATCGTGGACCATGACGTCGACTTCGTCTCGCGGCACGCCGACCGGCTCGTGGCACTCGACCAGGGGCAGGTGATCGCTCACGGGAAAACCCGGGAGGTGATGGAGGATCCGACCGTCCAGCAGATCTACCTGGGCCTCGTCAGGGAGGGCGACTTGGCGGTGTGACCGTCCCGCGCGGCGTCCGGTGGGCACCTCGGGTTGGGGTATCGTCGGGGCGTCGTGCGGGGCGGTGGCCCCGCTTTCCCTGAGGAGTCGGGACATGAGCAGCCAGATCGGACGGCGGCGTCAGGCCGCGCTCTCCGGTGGACGCGACGGTTACAAAGAGCGTCGTAAGAAACTCATCGACGCCGCCGCCTCCGTGTTCCGGGAGAAGGGCTACGGCGCCGCCAGCCTCGGCGACGTGGCCAACGCGCTTGGCACCGACCGGGCCTCGCTTTATTACTACGTCTCCAGCAAGGAGGAGCTGTTCCACGCGGTCGTGTTCCAGGCGGCCGAGGACAACGTGGTGCGCGCGGAGGCCATCCGTGACGGCGACCTGCCCGTCGCGCGCAAGCTCGCCGCCCTGGTCCGGGAACTCATGCTCTCCTACGAGAAGCACTACCCGTACCTGTTCGTGTACATCCAGGAAAAGATGAGCATGTTCGGCCCCGAGGAGGAGGGCTCCGAGTGGACCGCCGACATGTGGGACCTGAACCGCCGCTACGAGGACGTCGTGCTCGCCGTCGTCCAGCAGGGCCTCGATGAGGGCGTGTTCAAGGCGCTGGCGACTCCCCGAGTCCTGTCGTACGGCGTGATCGGGATGGTCAACTGGTCGCATCGCTGGTTCCGGCCCGAGGGCAGCGTCACGGCCCGTGAGGTCGGCGACGCGTTCGCCGAGATCGTCCTCAAAGGGCTACTGGCCGACCCCGACAGTTGGAGTCCCGACGAGGACGCGTAGCGCCCCTCCAGTTTTTCAACATACCCGTTGACGAACTTCGTCGGCCGGGTTACGGTCCCGCCATGGACACGTTGCGGCATCGAGGCCGGGCCTTCGTCGTCACCGGAGCGGGCAGCGGCATAGGCCGCGCGACCGTGCTCCGGCTGCTGGCGGAAGGGGCACGGGTCGCCGCCTTCGACATCGCGGGCGAACGGCTCGCCGACCTCGCGGCCAAGGGGCCGGCCGGGCTGGTCACCGTCACCGGCGACGTCAGCGTCCAGGCCGACGTCGACCGGCTGATCGCGGCGGCGCTGGACGCCTTCGGCGGCCTCGCGGGGGTCGCGAACGTCGCGGGCGTCATGGACTGGTTCGTCCCGGCCCACGAGCTGGACGACGCCACCTGGGAACGGGTCATGGCCGTCAACGCCACGGGGCCGATGCGGGTGAGCCGAGCGGTGCTGCGGCACTTCCTGGAACGCGGCGGCGGCGTGATCGTCAACATCGCGTCCGAGGCGGGGCTGCGCGGTGCGGCGGCAGGGTTCGCCTACACCGCTGCCAAGCACGCCGTCATCGGGCAGACCCGGGCGATCGCCTGGACCTACCGGGGCGACGGCGTCCGCTGCAACGCCGTCTGCCCCGGCGCGGTCGACACCGACCTCGGCAGCTCGGCGACACCGCGCGGTGACTTCGGCGTGGACCGGCTGCGCCCGGTACTCCGGCTGCGCGGCCCGAGCGTGGACCCCGACCTGCTGGCGAGCACCATCTCCTGGCTGCTGTCGGCCGAGGCCGGGAATGTCAACGGCGCGGTGCTCACCAGCGACGGTGGCTGGTCCGCCGGCTGACTCTCCGGCTCTCCCGTCGGGTTCCTGGCTGAATCATCGATCAAATCGTCAACACATCTATTGACATGTGAAATGGGCCACCCTAGCTTGACCTGACCAGGGTGCCATTGACCAGGGCGGAGGCCGAAATGAACGTTCGCGACGTGATGTGGAGGGCGGCGGAAAGGTTCGCCGGTGACGAGGCGATCGTCATGGAGGGCCGGTCGCTGACCTTCGCCCAGGCGTGGGAGCGCGGGGTGCGGATGGCCAACATCCTCGGTGTGAACGGGGTCAAGCCCGGCGACCGGGTGGCCTGCCTGGAGGACAATTCGATCGAGGCGGCCGACCTGCTGCTCGCCTGTACCATCGGCAACTTCGTCCGGGTCCCGCTGTACGCCCGCAACGCCGTGGCCGCGCACACCCACATGATCAGCCACACCGGCTGCACAGCCTTCGTCGTGGACGCCCACCACGCCGAGGACCTGGACCTCGTCGTCGCCGGCTGTCCCGACCTCAAGTTCGTCCTGGTTCGGGACGACACCTACGAGAGTCTGCTGGCCGCCTCGGACGACCGCGACCCCGCTCCGAAGGTCTCGCCCGACGACTACTACATCATCCGGCACACCGCGGGCACGACCGGGCTGTCCAAGGGCGTCGCGTTCACCCACTGGCGATGGCTGGCCGTCGCTCGCGACTGGCTGTACGGGTGGCCGCCCATCGTGCCCGGCGACACATTTCTGCACCAGAGCCCGATCTCGCATGGCTCGGGCTACTTCGTCACCCCGACCTGGATGGCGGGCGGGCGCAACTACATGCTCCGTAAGCTCGTTCCCGGCGAGGTGCTCCAGCTCGTCGAGGACGAGCGGATCACCCACATGCTCGGCATCCCGACCATCCTCGGCAGTCTGCTCAAGCACCCGGACGCCCGCTCGCGTGACCTGTCGTCGCTGAAGGCGATCATGGTCAGCGGGGCGCCCATCGACGACGAGACCGCGCGCCTGGCCCATTCCTTCTTCGGTGACGCGCTGTTCACCGGCTTCGGCCAGACCGAGATCAACCCCGTGACGTTCATGCCCGCCAAGGAGTGGTTCTCCGACGTGCCGGGTTCCAGTCCGTTGCGCTCGGCCGGACGGGTCCAGCCCTTCGCCGACATGAAGATCATCGACCCGGCCACCCACGAGGAACTGCCGCTCGGCCAGGAGGGCGAGATCGCGGCCCGGGCAGACGGCCAGATGGAGGGGTTCTGGAGTAACCCCGACGCGACCGCCGAGCGGATCCTGGACGGCTGGGTGCTGACCGGTGACGTCGGCCGGATCGACCGGAACGGCTTTCTCTACATCCTCGATCGCAAGGGCGACATGATCATCTCCGGCGGATTCAACATCTACCCGGCCGAACTGGAGAATGTCATCGCGGCTCTGCCCGGGGTGCTGGAGGTCGCGGTCTACTCGGTGCCGAACGACCGCTGGGGCGAGGCGCCCGGCGCGAGCGTGGTGGTGGAGGACGCCGCGGCCCTGTCGGCCGCGGATGTGGTCGGGATCGTCAAAGACCGGCTGGGCTCGTACAAGAAGCCCGCCTTCGTGGAGATCCGGACCGAGCCGCTGCCCAAGAGCGTCGCGGGGAAGGTGCTCAAGAAGCAGCTCCGCGAGCCCCACTGGGCGGGACGCGACAGGCGCGTCGCGGGCAGTTGAGCACGGGACGGCCCGGCCCGGACTGCTGCGCGTCCTGGGCCGGGCCGTCCTGTCACCGGTCGGGCGCTGGTCGCGGCCTTCCGGCCGCGCAGCGGGTTCGCGATGAGCCTGAGGTTCGCCGGAGTGCCCGCCGCGCCGCTGTTCGCGGGCCTGGTCGTCCCGGCGCTCGGCACGACCGTCGGATGGGGGTGGGCGTTCGTGCCGGCGGCGCTCGCCCCGCTGGGCGGGCCGGCCGTGCTCGCCGGTTCGGTGCTCGGGTTCGGGCTCGACCGGGGCTGGACCGGCCAGTCGCTCTTCCTGGCCGTCCGGGCTCATCTCGCCAACCCGGACGCGGTCGCCTCGGTCGTGCAGTCCGGCGGCATGTCCGGCACCGCGGAGGGACCGCTCGTCGGGGCCGTCGCCGTGTACTTCGCCGGGCTGCTGCCTCTGTTCCGCCCGCCGTTCCGAACCCCGGAGGAGAACCGTCCATGACCAGCGAGATCGTCGCCGTGCTCCAGTTCGACGAGGTGCGCCGGGACGTGTTCCGCACCGTTCATCCGGCGCTGCTGGCCAGTGCGGACGCCCGTGGCGCGGGACGCCGTGAGCCGGGGGATCGGCTGCGGGTCTTCGGCGGGTCGGGCTTCAGCACGACGGTATTGCCGGTGGCCAGTGCGGGGGCGAGCTTCCACGC
>NZ_JBEXUE010000181.1:0-17968 GCF_040614275.1 Streptosporangium sp. NPDC006013 | reverse complement strand
CCGGCCGCCCGCTCGGCGGGAGAACCCGGCGACCGCACTCCATGAGAGCCCCGGCGGCGGAGGCTCTCCGCTCCTGGCGAAGGACACGACGGCGAGCCAGGCGCCGCAGCACACCTTCGCGGGACGTACCTTGAACTGCACGGGTTGTTGTATCTGACCAGACCCAGGGAAGGTGTGAACGCCATGGAAGCCGCCACCGTGGAAGGCACCGTTGAGGAAGACGAACTCGTCCTGACCGACGACGACGAGATGCCCGCCGCCCTGGAGGCGAGTGTCGGAGCGAGCACCGACCCGGTCAAGGACTATCTCAAGCAGATCGGCAGGATCCCCCTGCTCAACGCCGAGCAGGAGGTCGAGCTCGCCAGACGCATCGAGGCCGGCCTGTTCGCCACCGAGCGGCTCAACGACAGCGATCTACTCCAGCCCGACGTGCGCGCGGAGCTCGAATGGCTCGCCGAGGACGGCCACCGGGCCAAGAACCATCTGCTGGAGGCGAACCTGCGCCTGGTGGTGTCGCTGGCCAAGCGCCACACCGGCCGGGGCATGCTGTTCCTGGACCTGATCCAGGAGGGCAATCTGGGTTTGATCCGCGCCGTGGAGAAGTTCGACTACACCAAGGGGTTCAAGTTCTCCACGTACGCCACTTGGTGGATCAAGCAGGCGATCACCCGGGCGCTCGCCGACCAGGCCCGCACCATCCGCATCCCCGTGCACATGGTCGAAGTGATCAACAAACTGGCGCGCGTGCACCGGCAGATGACGACGGACCTGGGCCGCGAGCCCACCCCCGAGGAACTGGCCGTGGAGCTGGAGATGACCCCGGAGCGGGTCGTCGAGGTCCAGGGCTACGGCCGAGAGCCGATCTCCCTGCACAGCCCGCTGGGCACCGAGGGCGACAGCGAGTTCGGCGACCTCATCGAGGACTCCGAGGCGATCACCCCCGAGGACGCGGTGGCCTCCGCGCTGCTCCAGGAGCAGTTGCACACGATCCTGGAGGCGCTGTCGGAGCGTGAGGCCGGGGTGGTGGCGATGCGGTTCGGGCTTGGCGACGGGCGGCCGAAGACCCTGGAGGAGATCGGCCGCGCCTACGGGGTGACCCGCGAGCGCATCCGGCAGATCGAGTCCAAGACCATGACGAAGCTGCGCCACCCCTCGCGCTCACGGGCCCTGCGCGACTATCTGACCTGACCGGCCACCGGAGCTCAGCCGCCCATGCGCGCGGCGAGGGCGGCGGCCGTCTAGCGCGCGGACCGCCTCCTCCGGCGCCGTGTACGAGGGGATGGAGCCCCGCTCGGGGGTGGCGCCGACCCGCAGTTCCCCGAGCATGCCGATCTTGCCCTCGAAGATGGCCAGCACCGGTTTGCCGCAGTCCCTGGAGGCTCGCAGCAGCTCGGCGCCGACCTCTTCGGCGTTGCCCGGGATGGGCGGCATGTAGATCGCGACCACCGCGTCCACGTCCGGGAGCACCGAGGCCAGGGCCGCGCCGAACTCGGCGGCGCCCGCCCGGGCACCGAGGTTGACCGGCGGTCTGGGCGCCAGGCCGACCCGCACGCAGGCGTCGGCCGCCAGCAGCGCCATCGCGTCGGAGTTGCCGACCAGGCCGACCCTGGGCCCGGCGGGCAACGGCTGGTAGGCCAGTAGCTGCGCCACGTCGAACTGCTGGATCAGGTCGTCCACCCTGATCACTCCCGCCTGCTCGAACAGCGCGCTGAGCGCGGTGTCCGGCAGGCCGAGCACGGGCGCGGCGTGACCGGTGGGCACGCCCTGGGTGGTGCCGCCGCTCTTGACGACCACGATCGGCTTGCGGCGCGAGATACGCCGCGCGAGGCGGGCGAACTTGCGGGGGTTTCCCAGCGACTCCAGATAGAGCAGGATCACGTCGGTCTGCGGATCCTCCTCCCAGTACTGGAGCAGGTCGTTGCCCGACACGTCGGCGCGGTTACCCGCGGAGACGAACGAGGAGATGCCCATGCCCCGCTGGGCCACCCGCTGTAGCAGCGCGGTGCCCAGGGCTCCGGACTGGCTGAAGAAGCCGACCCTGCCGCGCTCGGGGAGGGTGGCGGCGAGCGTGGCGTTCAGGCGTACCGATGGGTCGGTATTGGCGACGCCGAGGCAGTTGGGGCCGACGACCCGCAGGCCGTACGCGCGGGCGATGCGCACCATCTCGTCCTGCCTGGCCCGTCCCTCGGGGCCGGTCTCGCCGAATCCGGAGGAGACCACGATCAGCCCGCGCACCCCCTTCTCCGCGCACTCCTTGACCACGTCGATCACCCCGTCGGCGGGTACGGCGAGAACGGCGAGGTCCACCTCCCCGTCGATGTCCGTCACACTCGGGTAGGCCCGCACCCCCGCCACGGCCCGCGCCTCGCGGTGCACGGGGTAGACCGGACCGGTGAAGTCGGCGCCGAGCAGGTTGCGCAGCACGGTCTGGCCGACGCCGCCCGGCTCGCGGCCCGCTCCGACGACCGCCACCGAGCCCGGCGAGAGCAGGCGCTCGATCGAGCGGGACTCGGCGCGGTGCTCGCGGGAGGCGGTCACCTCCTGGGCGGTCTCGGTCGGGGTGAGATCGAGGGTCATCCGGACCACGCCGTCGGCGAAACTGCTCTGCGCGGTGTAGCCGACCTGCTTGAGGACCGCCATCATCTTCTGGTTGGCGGGCAGCACATCGGCGACGAAGCGGGCGATCCCCCGCTCCCTGGCGGTGGCGGCCAGGTGTTCGAGGAGCACCGAGGCGACCCCCCGGCCCTGGTGGGCGTCCTCGACCAGGAAGGCGACCTCCGCCTCGCCGGGTTCGATCCGGTCATAGCGGATGACCCCCACCATCTCAGTGCCGATCGTGGCGATCAACGCCACGCGGTCCACGTAGTCGACGTTGGTGAACCAGGTGATCTCCCGATCCGACAGCCGCGGCCGGGGGCCGAAGAAGCGGAAGTAGATCGACTCGGCGGACAGCCGGCTGTAGAAGGAACGCAACCGGTCGGCGTCGGCGGGCCGAATCGGGCGCACGTGGGCGGTTCCGCCGTCCGACAGGACGACGTCCGCCTCCCAGTGAGCAGGGTACTGAGCAACCTCCACAGCCCCGAGAGTAGACGCGAATCTCACAAGATGGACCAGCGGCACGAATTCACGCAACGCTTGTGCATCGACTATGGTCCGGTGTCTGGTCAAGACCCCATACCCTGGCCGGAAGCTGTTAAGTTTTTCGCGGCTAGAGGTACGGCTTGAAGCACGGCCAGAGGCACGTCGGCATCGAAGGCAGCAAGGTGGTGACATCATGACGCGGGTGGTCGTGGTGGGCGATCTCATGACCGACGCGGTCGCGAGAGCTCGCTACCCGTTGGCGAGGGCCAGCGACACACCGGCGGTCGTCACCATGCACGGCGGTGGTTCAGGGGCCAACATCGCCTCCTGGCTCGCCGTCGAGGGCACGGAGGTCGCCTTCATCGGGCGGCGCGGCGCCGACATCACCGGCCGTAACCGCGACATGGAGCTGATGGGCTACGGCGTCGACGCCCGCCTCGTCATGGATCCCGAGCGACCGACCGGCACCTGCGTCGTGCTCGTCACCCACAAGGGCGAGCGCACCATGCTGTCCGACCCCGGCGCGAACGCGGCCCTGTCCCCCGAGGATCTGCCCCGCGACCTGTTCTCCCAGGGCGGGCACCTGCACCTGTCCGGCTACACGCTGATCAACGAGGGTTCCCGCGACGCCGGTATGGCGGCGCTGGAGATGGCTCGTCGCTCCGGGATGTCCGTCTCGGTCGACTGCTCCTCCTCCGCTCCCCTGGAGCGCACCGGCGCCGAGCCCTTCCTGGAGTGGACGCAGAGCGCCAAGCTGCTGTTCGCCAACACCGACCAGGCGAAGGTCCTCACCGGCCGCGACGATCCCGCCGCCGCCGCCAAGGTCCTCACCGCCTGGTTCCCGCAGGTCGTCGTCAAGCTCCGCGACGAGGGCGCGCTCTGGTACGGCAACAACCGCCCCGACCCGATCAAGGTCCCCGCCGGGACCGTGGAGCGCGTGGTCGACGGCACCGGCGCCGGTGACGCCTTCACCGCGGGCTTCCTGCCGGCCTGGCTCGGTGGCAAGCCCCCGGCCGAGGCCCTGGCCTCCGGCTGCCACCTGGCCTCCCGGGCCATCTCGCACCTGGGCGCCCGCCCCCGCCTCTAGCGGGGATCCGCCTGGCCGGGCAGACCCGATTCGGCGGTCTTCTCCCACATGGCCCCGGCCGCCGAGTAGCTCTGCGACAGGCCGCGGTCGCGGTTCGTGATCGTCACGAGTCGGTCATGCCGGCCGATGGCGGGGCTCCGTGGTTCGACGGTGTTGCCGATCTCGGGGCCGGTTGGACGAGGGAGCACGCTGGTATGCCGGGAGTGGGAACCGGAAGAGCCGATCGCGGCGTGGACCCCGCCGGAAGATGACTGAGAGCCGGGGTCGGGCAGGGCCGGCTTCAGCCTGTCCGGCTCTTTCCCGGCACCGGTCGCAGGAGAGACACAGTGCGGGGACGGAGAGCGTCCCACTTTTGGCTGAGCCGAAATCCGCCGCACGAGTGACGAGGCGGAGCCGGGTTTCCGGCGACCATGGGACGACGTCGCGAACCATTCTTCGCCGGGGGGCAGTGTGCGGGGTAGTGAAGCAGGGTGCTCGGAGAGCGGGATCGAGAAATTGCTTCACAGACGACCAGACGGCGAACGGAGCGTCGAGTTCCGGGTTCTGGGGCCCTTCGAGGTCTATGCCGCTGAGGCCCCTGTCGGCTCCGGCGGTCCGCGGCAGCGAGCCGTCCTGGCCCGGTTGGTGGCCGCGGCGGGTACGGTCGTCTCCACGGACACCCTGATCGACGATCTGTATCACGGCGCGCCGCCGGTGAACGCGCTGGCCTCGATCCATGTCCACGTGTCGAACCTGCGCCGGGCGATCGAGCCGGACCGGGCTCCGCGCACCCCGCCGCGGCTCCTGGTCGCCCGGCGGCCCGGCTACCTGCTCGCCACGGCGAACGTCGACGCGCTGCGCTTCGCCAGGCTCGTCTCCGACGCGGAACAGCGCCCGCCCGCGGAGTCGCTCGTCCTCCTGGAGGAGGCGCTGCGGTTGTGGCGCGGCCTGCCCTACGGTGAGTTCGCCGACGAGCTGTGGGCGATCGCCGAGGTGAACCGCCTGTGTGAGCTGCGCCTGGCCGCGATCGAGCGCCGAGCCCAGGCGTTGCTGGATCTCGGCCGTCCGCAGGCGGTGATCCACGAACTGGAGTCCGAGATCGGGGAACATCCGCTTCGCGAGCGGCTGTGGTGGTTGCTCGCCCTGGCCCGCTATCGCAGCGGGCGGCAGGCCGACGCGCTGGCCACGTTGCGCCGGGCGCGGAAGGTCGTCGCCGAGCAGCTCGGCCTCGATCCGGGCCCCGAGCTGCAGGCGCTGGAGAAGGACATCCTCCAGCAGTCGCGGTCGCTCACCTTCCCGCCCGAGCCCGCCTCGCTGTCGCATCCCCCCTCGTCCCCCGTGGCCACCGAGATCCTCCCACCGGGGTCGGCCCACGGGCATCTGATCGGGCGGGATCGGCAGCTCGCGACGTTGACGGCCCTCCCGGTCCTGATGGACCGCAACGGCGTGGTGACCGCCGCGATCAGCGGCGAGCCCGGTATCGGCAAGACCCGGCTGTTGCAGGCGTTCCGCGACGACTGCGCCGATCTCGGTTATCTAGTGCTGTGGGGGCGCTGCCACGAGGGGGAGGGGGTGCCGCCGCTGTGGCCGTGGCTGCAGGTGCTGCGCGCGCTGGCCGAGTCCGTCCCGCCGCCGGATCGCCAGGCGCTGGCGGGGCTGCTGGGCGATGAGCGGCTCACCGGCGCGCCCGGGACAGCGTCGCGCCATCGCAACCAGCTCATCGCGCAGTGGCTCATCGAGGCCGCGCGGCTCCGGCCTCTGGTGATCATCCTGGACGACCTGCACTGGGCCGACTCCGCCACGCTCGAACTGCTCCGGAACGTCGTCGTGCTGTCCGGGGCGCAGGCCAGGAACGTCTCCCTGACCCTGGTCACCGCGTTCCGCGAAGCGGCGTACCGTGACCTGACGGGGCACCCCGGCACCTCCCCGAGCGGCGCCTTCAAGCTCTCGGTGGACGAGGTCCTCTACCATCTCGCCCGTTACGATCTGGTGCGCATCCGGCTGAGCGGCCTGACCACCACCGAGGTTCAGGCCCTCGCCGAGGAGATGGGCGGCAAGATGGACGGCTCCGCGGCCGAGAGGCTGGCCGAGCGGACCGGCGGCAACCCGTTCTTCGTCTGCGAGAGCGCCCGCCTGCTGGCCCAGGGCCAGGGCCTGGACATCGTGCCGGACGCGGTGGCCGATCTGATCAGGCAACGGCTGGCCATGCTCGGGCCGCAGAGCACCGAGGTGCTCGGCATCGCCGCGGTGATCGGCAGGAGCTTCGACCCCGGCCTGGTCGCGGAGGTGTGCCAGGCGTCGGAGCCGGGCGCGACGTACACCTATGGTCTGCTGGACCGGGCGGCGCGGGCCGGCCTCATCGTCACCGGCGACGGGTGCATGACATTCGTCCACGATCTGGTCAGAGAGACCCTGATCCGCGACGTCCAGCCGTTGCGGAAGGCGATGATCCATCGGGAGGTGATGGCCGCGCTGTCGGCCAAGCCGAGCGCCGAGGTGACGACCATCGCCTACCACGCGGTGGAGGCGGGCCCGGCGGCGTACCGGGAGACGGCGCACTGGGCCCGCGCGGTGGCCCGGCAAGCGAGTTCCCGCGCGGCCTACGAGGAGGCCGCCGCCTGGTGGGGCCGGGCCGTCGCCGCGCACGGAGCCTGCGGCGGCGACCCCGCCGAGCACGTGGAGCTCCTGCTGCAGCAGGTGCGCGCCCTGCTGGAGGCGGGAGACGCGATGGGCGCCCGCCAGGTCCGCGCGCAGGCCCTGCGGGTCGCCGGCCGCGCCGGAGCGGGCCCCGCGCTGACCGCCCGCGCCCTCACCGCGCTGGACGCCCCGGCCATCTGGACGCTGCGCAACCCGTATGAGCCGGTGGAACTGCAGCTGGTGGAGCAGTTCGAGCACACCTTGCGCCTGCTGCCCGAGACCGACAGCGCCGAGCGGACGCTGCTGCTGGGCGGCCTGGCCCAGGAACTGTACGACGGCGGCGCCGACGACACCCGCTGCCTCTCCCTGTCGGCCGAAGCGGTCGCGATGGCGCGCCGGATCGGTGACGCGCACCTGCTCATGCGGGCGCTCAACGCCCGCTCGCTGTCCGTGCCGCAGGTGACCTGCATCGGCGAGCTCATGGAGATCACCGATGAGCTGCACGGGCTCGCGCTGGACACCGGGACGCCGGGATTCGAACTGCTCGCTCACATGATGGACACCCACTACAAGCTGGAGATATCCGATCTGCAGGGGGCGGACCGGGCCGCCGCCCGCTGCGACGTCATGTTGGATCACCTGCAACTCCCCTGGCCGCGGTTCCAGCACACCATGTGGCGGGCCAACCGGCTGGCCCTGGCCGGCCGGTTCGACGAGGCCGCCGCCCGCTACGACGATGCCGAACGCCAGACCCAGCGGCTCGGCATGTGGTACGCGGGCGCGGTCGTGGCCAACGGCCGCCTCATGCTGTGCTATCAGCGCGGCGCCATCGCCGAGGCCGGACCGCTGATCGACCAGATCGCCGGTATCCATCCCAGCGTGGACCACGACGCCCGGGTGCTGGAACTGTGCGCCCAGGGCCGCCTGGACGAGGCCCGGGCCCTGGCCCGGGAAGGGTGGCCGACCCCGCCGATGGACTGGTCGTGGCTGACCATGACCTGCTTACAGGGCGCGGCCCAGGCCGCCGTCGGCGACCTGCCGGCATGCCGGGCGACCTGGAGGAGACTGCTGCCCTACGCCGGGCGGATCTCGGGCGGATCCGCGGTGGCCTGCATCGGTCCCGTCGACCACTTCCTGGACCTGCTCGCCACCGCCCTCGGCGAGCCCCCCCCGGCCCCCGGACGCCCGGCACCGCCGTAGCCGCCGCAGTAACCACCGCCGGGGCCGCATCCGCCGGACAGCGGGGCCGGGCGGGCCTCGGGCTCACGCGGGCTGCGCGGCCGGCCACGGCGGGCGGCGGTCGATGCGCGTGAGCACCTCCGGGAAAATCCCCCAGGACATGACGGTCTGCACCGGAGACGCCGAACCACGTTCACTCACGACGCCGAATCTCCATTCGTGTTCTCCGGCAGGGTCCGATGTCGAGCCATCGGTGCGAAATGACTGCCCGGAGCTCGCCCGTGACCGGTTCCGCTGGTGATCCTCCGGACGCGGACCAGCCTGCCAGCGGCGCCTAATGGCGGCCTTAAGGTCTCCACGCCCGCAGGCCGGCCCGTGCCGGGGTGCGTATTAAGAGCGGCTAAGTGGCCCGTAAGAACCTCCCGGTTATCGTCGGCATCGTCAGGAGTACACGTCGGCAACTCCCCGGCCCCAAGAGGAGAGCTCGTTGAGCACCGAGTTGGACGAGTACGAAGCGGCACTCCAGGAAAGCCGCCAGGGACTCACGGCCGATCCGGCCACAGCCCCGCCGTTCTCCGCCGGTTGCGAGGGCCGGCCTTTCGCACAGTGGATGCTGCGGTACAACGCACACGGCACTCACCTGACGCATGACGTCGAGCGCTGGATCGCCGGCGCAGTGCCGCCGGTGAACGCAGCCGTGTGAGCGCGCGATCACACCGCCAAGCTGCGGGTTCGCAAACAGCCCGCGTCCCGCTGTGACGCCTCCGACGCCGTGAAGGGCCTCCGCTTCTTCACGGTGCATCTCGGCTCCGCCACCCCCTGAGAAAGGGCTGGGAAGCTGAGCACGCCACTCGTTTTCAGTCCGGAATTCTTTGAACGGCGCATCGCGCAGTGGCATACGACCATGCGGTCGACAACGGATTCCCTCCTCGACGCCGTATCGGCGAAGGAGCCGGTGGACCTCCTGGACTTGATCCCTGACCGCGCGCCCACGGATTCCGCCGGCCTCGCCGGCGGACATCGAGACCCCCGCATCACCGGCGGAGGTCTTTCCCCAACGGAAGGAAATTCACGATGGAACTCGACATCCAGGCTCTGGACATGCTCCCCGCCCAGGCGGAGAGCCCCCTTATGCCGTGCCTCGGCATCACCTGCCTCAAGTGGAGCTGCCTCACCGACATCACCACCATCACGACCGGCCTCTAACCCGCGACGATCCGCGTCGGCGGATCAGCACGGATTCCCGCGAACCGTTTTCTGAAGGAGATCCACAATGGGGCTCGACGTCCAGGCTCTGGACAGGCTCCCCGCCCAGACGGAGAGCCCCCTTTACCCGTGCGACATCACCTGCCGGAGCTACCGTTCCTGCGCCACGTTCACCTGCGGGTCCACCGACCACTGAGGCTCCGTGTGACCAACCGGCCGAGGGGCGTGTTCCCACCAGGCGGGCGCGCGTGCAACGGAGACGGCTCGGCCGGCGCGGAATGAACGCTCCGCCTGCGGTGCGGCCCGCGCCTTCACCGCAGGCTTCATCCCGACCTCAGTCGGCCGCCCGCGTGCAGCACGCCCATTCGCAGCCATCTCCAAAAGCGACCGGCCCCGACCTGAGCGGGCAGCCTCATGGCGAAGATCCGGCCTGACGGATTTCACAACCCCTACCAGGCGTACGGCCTGCGCCTGCCCGAGGACCTGACCGGCGTCACCTTGCGCCGGCTGTGGCGACGGCGCAGGGCACGGCTGAAGGCGGCCGGGCTGGGAGCCTTCTCCCGATCCGGCAGGCCGGGACGGGCGGTGACCGCCCTTCGGATCGCCGAGCCCCGGCCTCAGCCTGTATCCCCGGCCGGGAGGGCTGATCTCCGAACCGCGAGCCGCACCGTCCGGCGCTCTCCTAGCTGGTGACCGCCAGGGCGAGGGGCAGCACGGCGGGAGCTCCGGCGTGGCGGAGCATGGCGGCTCCCAGGGTCATCGTCCAGCCCGTGTCGATCTGGTCGTCGACCAGCAGGAGCGGTCCCTGGGCCGAGGCGACGGCCGTGCCCAGGGCGGAGGGCATGGCGAGGGTGCCCCGGATCGCCTGGACCCGCTGCGCGCTGTTGAACTGCCGTCCCGGCGGGCCCGACCGGTAGCCGAGATCGCCCAGATAGGACAGGCGCCCCACCTGGGCCAGCCGCTCGGCCAGGCTGCGGACGAGCTGTGGGCGGCTGCTCGAGGGCACCGCGACCACGCCGACCGGGCGCTGCGCCCACTCCCAGGACGACAGCACCTTGACCACGGCGGCGAAGACGTCGTCGGGGATCGGCCCGTCGGAGGCGCCGCCGGCCAGCAGGCCGCGCAGGCGATTGCCCCAGCCGATGTCGGTGAGCCTGCCCAGCACCCGCCCCGGCTCGGCGCCCAGTTCCGGCCTGATCCGGCCCTTGAGATCGGTCAGCCCCGTCGGCCACTGCCTGCGCGCCTCGACCTCCACCCCAGGCCGGCGAAGCCGGTCGGCCGCCGAACGCACGGCCTGGGAGTCCACCTCGGGCGAGCGGTGCGCGCCGGTGCAGTTGTCGCAGCGCCCGCAGGGGGCAGCGGTGTCGTCGTCCAGGCGGCGGCGGAGGAACTCCTCACGGCAGCCGGTGGTGTCGAGGTAGTCGAGCATGGCCCGCTGCTCGGCCTCCCGCTCGGCGGCGACCCTGGCGTAGCGCGGGGCGTCGTACTCCCAGGGCTCGCCGGTGGACTCCCAGCCGCCCTTGACCCGGCGCACGGCGCCGTCGACGTCGAGGACCTTCAGCATGGTCTCCAGGCGGCTCCGGCTGAGATCCACCCGGTTCTCCAGGGCGGCCGTGGACATCACTCCGCCCTCCTCCAGCGCGGCCAGCACGGCCCGCACCACGGGCTCCGGCGGGAAGGCCAGCGAGGCGAAGTACGCCCAGATGTCGCGGTCCTCGGCGCCGGGCAGCAGGATCACCTCTGCCCGCTCGACCCCGCGGCCCGCCCTGCCGACCTGCTGGTAGTAGGCCACCGGGGACTGCGGGGCTCCGATGTGGATGACGAAGCCCAGGTCGGGCTTGTCGTAGCCCATGCCGAGCGCGGAGGTCGCGACCAGCGCCTTGATCTTGTTGTCCAGCAGCGCCTGCTCGGCGGCGAGCCGCTCGGCCTGTTCGGTCTGCCCGGAGTAGGCGACCACCTCGTGGCCCTGCTCGCGCAGGTAGGCGGCGATCTCCTGGGCGGCGGCCACGGTGAGCGTGTAGACGATGCCGGAACCGGGGAGCTCGTGCAGCGTGCTCGCGAGCCAGGCCAGGCGCTGCTCGGCGCCGTGCAGGCGCACGACCCCGAGATGGAGGCTGTCGCGCTCCAGCGCGCCGCGCAGCACCAACGTCTCCTCGCCCATCTGCTCGGCGACGTCGCGGGTGACCCTGGCGTTGGCCGTGGCGGTGGTCGCGAGGACCGGCACGCCCTCGGTGAGCTCCCCGAACAGCGTGCGCAGCCGCCGGTAGTCGGGACGGAAGTCGTGGCCCCAGTCGGAGATGCAGTGCGCCTCGTCGACCACGATCAGGCCCGCGCTCTCGGCCAGCTCGGGCAGCACCTGGTCGCGGAAGTCGGGGTTGTTGAGCCGCTCGGGGCTGACCAGCAGCACGTCGACCTCCCCCTCGGCGACCTGGTTGTAGACCCGCTCCCACTCCTCGGGGTTGGCCGAGTTGATCGTGACCGCGTTGATCCCGGCGCGCTCGGCGGCGGCGATCTGGTTGCGCATCAGGGCCAGCAGCGGGGACACGATGACGGTGGGCCCCTCACCCAGCTCGCGCAGGAGCGCGGTGGCGATGAAGTAGACGGCCGACTTGCCCCAGCCGGTGCGCTGCACCACGAGCACCCGGCGCCGGTCCATGACCAGTGCCCTGATGGCCGACCACTGGTCCTCGCGCAGCCGGGCGTGCTCCCCGGCGAGCGCCCGCAGCCGCCCCTCGGCCTCTTCTCGCAGCATCTGCTCTTCGCTCACCGGTCATTGGTACCAGGTCCAGCCGACTGTTTCACTCCGGACTCCGGCGGTGCCTTCCGCCCGGACGACGTCGCGCGATGATGGCCGAACCTTGACCGAACCGCCGGAGCCTCCTCGGCTCCACCCGCGGGCACCGGTAGGACAGTGGGATCACCAACCGGGCACACCAGGGAGAACCGCGCTCCACCCACATGCCGAACCTCAGCAGACTGCGCGCCGACACGGTGGCGGGGATCACCACTGCCTCCGTCGTCCTGCCCCAGGCGGTGGCCTACGCCACCATCGCCGGGCTGCCCGTGCAGGCGGGCCTGTACTGCGCGCTGGTCCCGATGATCACCTACGCGCTGCTCGGCACCTCACGCCCGCTGTCGGTCAGCACCACCTCCACCCTGTCCGCGCTGACGGCGGCCGCCCTCGCGGCGACGCCCCCGGGGATCGCGCCGCTGACGGCCGCCTCGACGCTGGCCGTGCTGACCGGGGTGATCCTGCTGACCGCGAGCGTCCTGCGGCTGGGATTCCTCGCCGACTTCATCTCCGACCCGGTGATGACCGGCCTGAAGAGCGGGATCGGCCTGACCATCGCGGCCGGCCAGCTCGGTACGGTGATCGGCGTCCACGCGGAGGGAACCAAGGTCTTCGACCGGCTGCTCTCCGCGGTCGGCAGGCTGGGTGAGGCCAACGTGCCGACGATGCTCGTGGCGGCCGGGGTGCTGGTGCTGCTCGTCGTGCTTCGGCGGGTGCCCCATGTGCCGGGCCCGCTGGTGGCGGTGACGATCGTCACGCTGATCAGCTTCCTGGCGCACCTGTCCTCGTACGGCGTGGCCACGGTCGGCAGGGTGCCCGGCGGCCTGCCGACCCCGCTCCTGCCCGACCTCGGCCTGGTAAGGACATTGGCGCCGATGGCCCTCGGCATGGCGCTGCTCGCCTTCGTGGAGTCGATCACCGCGGCGAGGATCTTCCGGCACCGGGACGACCCGCCGCTCGACGCCGACCGGGAACTGCTCGCACTCGGACTGGCGAACGCCGTGGGCGGGATCTTCCGTGCCTACCCGGCGACGGGTGGGATGACGCAGAGCGAGATGAACGACGCCTTCGGCGCCCGGAGCCAGCGGGCCGAGATCGTGACCGCGCTCTGCACCGCGGTGGTGCTGCTCCTCCTCACCCCGGCCCTGGCCCCGCTGCCCACCGCCGTCCTGGGCGGGATCGTGCTGACCATCGCGGCACGCCTGATCGACGTCCACGGGCTGGCGGCCACCCCCGGCCCCGGGCGGTGCTCCTCGACCTGACCGGCGTGCCCGGCATGGATCTCACCGCGGTGTCGGCGGCCAGGGAGTTCTACGGCCTGGTACGACAGCACGGCATCGACCTGTGGATCGCCCTCGACAGCCTCCAGCCCCTTGAGCTTCTCGGGCGTATGGCATCGGGGGGTGGCTGTCCGACCGGGGACGGTTGCACCCGGACGTGGAGGCCGCCGTCACGGCCTATCGCGCCCGCGGCTCCTAGGCCCCGCCCCTTGGATCCTTTGCCCATCGCGGTCAGGCGGCGCCTCACCGCGTTGCCGTCGGTCACCGCGGCGAGACACCACCTGACCGATCCTCGCCACGGTGAGATCCGCCAGGCAGGGCCGGCCTAGGCGTCCAGGTGTTCGGGGAAGGCGTTGATCGTCACCCGGTGCATGCGGCGGCGCTCGGTGTAGTCGGCGACCGCGTAGTGCTGGGTGCTCCGGTTGTCCCAGAAGGCCAGCGTGCCCGGCCGCCAGTTGAGCCGGACCTGGTATTCGGGAGAGCGGATGTGGTCGATCAGGTAGGGCAGCAACGCCTCGTTCTCCCGGTCGGACAACCCCACCAGCCGCGTGGTGGAGGAGCGGTTGACGAACAGCGCCTTGCGTCCGGTCTCGGCGTGCGTGCGCACCACGGGACGCTCGATCGGCGGCCATTTGGCCTGGACCTGCTCGAGGTCGAAGTCGTGCCCCTTGGAGATGGCCTTCTTCATCGAGGCCGTGATGTCGTGGATCGCGGTGAGCTCGTCACAGAGCCGCTGGATGGGCGGCGAGAGCGTCTCGTAGGCCAGATGGGCGTTGGCCCAGAGGGTGTCACCGCCGATGGAGGGCAGTTGCATGCAGCGCAGCAGCGAGCCCATCGGCGGGACCGGCTCGAAGGTGTTGTCGCTGTGCCACTCGTCGCCGCCCTCGCCCTTGGGGTCGGTCTGGTCGAGGACGTGGATGGCGGTGCCACCGTCCTTCTTGAAGGCGGGGTGGTTGATCGAGCCGAAATTCTCCGCGAAGCGGATGTGCTCTTCGTCACTGATGTGCTGGTCGCGGAAGAAGAGGACCTTGTGCTCCAGCCAGCCTCGCCGGATCTCCTGGGCCTCCCCCTCCGACAGTGGCTTGCGCAGGTCGACACCGCTCACCTCGGCGCCGATGTGCCTGGTCACGGGCTTGAACTCAATCATCTTCGGACGCCCCTCCATCGTGGCCGCACGGCATTCGCGAAGGTTAGGTCATCCTTACCCAGCCCTCTTTCCGAGCCTAGCCCGATCCACTAAAACAAGCAATTGCTTGGTAAAGAATACGCTCCGGACCGGTGCCCGTCGAGGGCGGACCCCGCCCACTGCGGGCCCCCTCGCGAGGAGGTCGCGCCGGGTCGGCGGGGAGCGAGGGAACTGGCAGGCTCCGCGCCATGGTTTGATGCATCCACTATGGACGTCACCACCTGGTATCTCGAACAGACCTCACGCTCGGACCTGCTGCCCGCCAAGTCGCCGTCGATCGAGGTCGACGTCGTACTCGCCGAGGTGCCCTCGCCCGAGTTCAGCCGGTTCCTCAGCACGGCCGTCGGCGGAGAATGGCACTGGACCAACCGGCTGCCGTGGACCTGGCTTGAATGGAGCGACTGGCTGGAGGGCGGCGTGGAGACGTGGGTGGCCTACCACCGCGGCACCCCCGCGGGCTACGTCGAGCTCGCCCCCCAGGACGACGCCACGGTCGAGATCACCTGCTTCGGCCTCCTGCCGTGGGCGATCGGCAGAGGCGTCGGCGGCCATTTGCTGGAGGTCGGCACCGCCAGGGCCTGGGACCTTGCCGACCGGCAGCCCGGCCGGGAGCCGACCCGGCGGGTGTGGGTGCACACCTGCTCCCTCGACAGCCCGGTGGCGCTCGCCAACTATCAGGCCCGCGGCTTCAGGATCTACGACACCAAACTGAACGTGCCCGACGACGAGTACGAGGGGGAGACCCCCGGCCCCTGGCCCGGGGCGGGCCCCAGGACCCGCGACACTCCCTGACACCCCGCCCGGAACGGCGGTAGCCCTCGGCGACAGGCCGGGGAAGGCCCGAAGGTGTCGGATGAGCTGGGTATGGTATCGAGTCTCGGTACCATACCGGCCCGAGGCTCCCAGGGGAGCCGGTGCAGGCGGTTCGACCACGAAGACAGAAGGAGGATGCGCCTCCCCCTCGGCCTGACGGCCGGGGCGCGCGCGCAGGAAATCAGATGGCTCGACGGACGACCACACCCCCGACCGACGAGGGCTTCGAGGAGCGGATCGTCGACATCGACGTTTCCACCGAGATGCGCACCAGCTTCCTCGAATACGCATACTCGGTCATCTATCAGCGTGCGCTGCCGGACGCCAGGGACGGCCTCAAACCGGTCCAGCGCCGCATCCTCTACTCGATGAGCGAGATGGGCCTCCGGCCCGACCGGGGCCACGTCAAGTCCTCGCGCGTCGTCGGCGACGTGATGGGCAAGCTCCACCCGCACGGCGACACCGCCATCTACGACGCGCTGGTCCGGATGGCCCAGCCGTTCTCGATGCGCCTGCCGCTCATCGACGGGCACGGCAACTTCGGCTCCCCCGACGACATGCCCGCCGCGATGCGCTACACCGAGGCCCGGCTGGCCTCGGCGGCCATGGCCGTGGTCCAGTCGATCGACGAGGACACCGTCGACTTCAAACCCAACTACGACGGCCAGGAGACCGAGCCCACGGTCATGCCGTCGGCCTTCCCCAACCTGCTGGTCAACGGGGCCACCGGCATCGCGGTCGGGATGGCCACCAACATGGCGCCGCACAACCTCGTCGAGGTCGTCGCCGCCGCCCGCCACCTGATCAAGAAGCCGGAGGCGACGCTCGACGACCTGATGCGGTTCGTCCCCGGCCCCGACCTGCCCACCGGCGGCACGGTCATCGGCCTCGACGGCATCCGCGACGCGTACGCCAAGGGCCGCGGCACCTTCCGGATGCGCGCCAAGTGCGCCATCGAGCAGGTCAGCCCCCGCCGCAAGGGCATCGTCGTCACCGAACTGCCCTTCAACGTCGGTCCCGAGCGCGTGGTCACCAAGATCAGGGAGCTGGTCACCGCCAAGAAGCTCCAGGGCATCTCCGACCTCAAGGACCTCAGCGACCGGCACAAGGGCCTCCGCCTGGTCATCGAGATCAAGAACGGCTTCATCCCCGAGGCCGTGCTGGAGGAGCTCTATCGGCTCACCCCGATGGAGGAGACCTTCGGCATCAACAACGTCGCGCTGGTCGACGGCGAGCCGCGCACGCTGGGCCTGCGCGAGCTGCTCCAGGTCTACGTCGACCACCGTATCGACGTGGTCCGCCGCCGTTCGCTGTACCGCAGGCGCAGGCGCGAGGAGCGGCTGCACCTCGTCGAGGGCCTCATCGTCGCCCTGCTCAACATCGACGAGGTGATCCGGGTCATCCGTTCCTCCGATGACTCCGCCCAGGCCCGCGAGCGCCTGACGCAGGCATTCCAGCTGTCGGAGATCCAGGCCAACTACATCCTCGACACCCCGCTGCGCCGCCTGACCCGCTACGACAAGCTGGAGCTCGACCGCGAGAGCCAGACGCTGCGTGACGAGATCGCCGAGCTGACCGCGATCCTGTCCTCCGACGACAGGCTCCGCAAGGTCGTCTCCGACGAGCTCGCCCAGATCTCCAAGACCTTCGGCACCCCGCGCCGCACGGTGCTGCTGGAGTCCTCGGGGGTGGCGAGGAACGTCTCGGTCCCCCTGGAGGTCGCCGACGACCCCTGCCTGGTGCTGTTCTCGTCCACCGGACTGCTGGCCCGCACGGCCGACGCCTCGCCACTGGCCGGCGACGGTGACCGCTCGGCCCACGACGTACTGGTCTCCGCGGTGCGGAGCACGGTCAGGGGCGAGGTGGGCGTGGTCACCAACCAGGGGCGGATGATCCGGGTCCAGGTGGTCGACCTGCCCACGCTGCCCCGCTCGGCCAACCCGCCGTCGCTGTCCGGAGGCCATCCGGTCACCGAATACGTCACCTTCAACCCGGGTGAGACCGTCGTCGGCGTCGGCTCGCTCGACCCCGACGGGCCCGGCCTGGCACTGGGCACCGCGCAGGGAGTGGTCAAACGGGTCGTCCCCGACTACCCGGCCAACCGCGACGACTTCGAGGTCATCGGCCTCAAGGACGGCGACACCGTGGTGGGCGCGGTGGAACTGACGAGCGAGGACCACGACCTGGTCTTCATCACCTCTGAGGCCCAGCTGCTGCGCTACCCCGCCTCCGCGGTCCGCCCGCAGGGCCGCCCGGCGGGCGGCATGGCCGGCGTGCGGCTGGACGGAGACGCCGTGGTGATCTGGTTCGGCGCGGTCGACCCCTCCCGCGAGTCGCAGGTCGTGACGATCGCCGGCTCCTCGACCGCACTGCCGGGCACCCAGATCGGTGGCGCCAAGATCTCCGACTTCGCCGAATACCCGCCAAAGGGCCGCGGCACCGGCGGTGTCCGCGTCCAGCGGTTCCTCAAGGGCGAGGACGTCCTGCTGCTCGCCTGGGCGGGCCCCGGCCCGGCCCGCGCGGTCTCGGCCGTCGGCAAGCCCGTGCCGCTCCCCGAGGAGCTGGGCCGCCGCGACGGCTCCGGGGTCCGGCTCACCCACACGGTGTCGGCCGTGGGCGGCTCTCTGTGCGCCGAGGACGGCCGACAGGACCAGGGGGCGGCCACCTCCCCGGAATGATCCTCATCCCCCGTCAGGACCCCGAGGAGCCCCCGTCAGGACGACGGGGGC
>NZ_JBEXUE010000180.1:0-18135 GCF_040614275.1 Streptosporangium sp. NPDC006013 | reverse complement strand
GGATCCTTTGCCAGCCCGTGTTGGTGCCCTGGTGCGGGTAGGCCACCGCCCCGCCCGCGTCCGGACGGCTCCGCACCTCACCCCGGCCCGGTCACGGCCCGGTGCCCGCGTCCCGGGTTCCCGGCAGGTTCCCGGCGGCGGCCGTGACCGGCCGGCCCGGCGCCCTCCCGGCCTTACCCGGCGTCGGCGGGACCGGCCGTGCGGTACCGGTCGACCTCCGACCAGGCGGACGACATGCCGGCCAGCGTCCGGTCGAAGACCTCCGAGTGCCGCAGGTACGCCTCCCGGTGGGGGCCTGGAAGCACGCACAGGTCGTCCTCGTCGCTGACCGACCACGGCTGGAGATCGTGGCCGAGCGCGGCGGGCAGCAGCGAGGCGACGCCGCGTGCTCCCAGCTCGCTGGTGAGCTGACGGCGGACCGGCCGCCCCAGCACATCGGCGAAGATCTGCGCCCAGACCTCGGATCGGGCGCCGCCACCGGCCAGCCGCCACGGCCGGTCCCCGATGTCGGCTCCGCTGGCCAGGACCCGGTCGAGCTGGACCCGGTGGTACTGGGCGACCCCCTCGATGACCGCGCGGGTGAGATGCCCACGGCGGTGCACGCCGGAGATGCCGAGGAAGGTCCCCGACGCCGCGGGGTGTTCGGGGGCTCCGTTGACGAAGGGCAGGAACAGCAGCCCCTCCGCGCCCGGCGGCACCATGGCCGCCTCCCTGAGCAGGTCCGCCGCGAGCAGGCCGCCGACCTGGTCGTGCGGCACCGACGCGCATGCCAGCCATTCGAGGTTGGCGGCCGAGGTCGGCGCGACCTCCATGGCCAGCATCGTGGCCGGGTCGGGCATCAGCGCGCTCATGGTGACCTCGGGCGCCGGAGTGCGGGCGGGCACCACGGCCCCGTTGATGGCCCACGTCCCGACGATGATCGTCACGTCTCCGAGGCCGCGTCCCCCGGCGCCGAGCGTCGCCGCCACGCAGTCCATGCAACCGGCGATCACCGGCAGTCCCTCGGGGAGTCCGGTGCGTGCCGCGGCCTGGGCGCTCAGCCCGGCGACCACGTCACTGGACTGGCGCAGCGGAGGGAACCGGTCGAGGTCACTCGCCGGCAGCCCCACCAGCTCCAGCGCCGTCGGGGTATAGGCGCGGGTGTCGAGGGCCACCATGCCGAAGGCGCTGGCGTCGCTGTAGTCGGCGCTCGGCACGCCGGTGAGCTGCGCGGTGACCCAGTCCTTGCAGGACAGTGCCCACCGGGTGGCCCGGTAGCTCTCCGGCTCGACGTCGTGCAGCCAGCGCAGCAGCACGGCGGGCTGTGCGGCCCACGGGATGGAGCCGGTCTCCCTGGCCAGCCGCCTGGCCTCCCGCTCCGGGATCGCGTCCACGATCCGCTGGGCCCGGCTGTCCGACGACGCGATGGCGGGCCCGACCGGCCTCAGGGCGGCGTCGACCGGATACAGTCCGTTACCGTGGGCCGCCACCCCGATGCCCGCCGGGGTGTATCCGTCGGCGGCCAGCTTCCCGGTGAGCTCGCCGAGCAGCGCCATGACCGTGTCGGCCAGCCCGAGCATGTCGACGTCGTGACGGTGCGCGGTCACGCTGGTGCGGGGGGTGCGGGCGTGCACGACGCCGAGTTCCCGTCCCTCGGTGTCGAAGGCCGCGACCTTCGAGGCCGTCAGGCCGATGTCGACACCGATATAACACGTGTCCGGGGCTGTCACGAGGTCCTCCTGTCGCTACTCCGCAGTGTGGCCGACGGCGTGACCGACGGCGTGACCGACGCTGTGGCCGGCGTGGCCAGAACCCGTGGCCTGAAGCGCCGCAGTTCGGCCTCGTAGCCGGTGATCTCGGCGCGGGCCCGCCCCTCGTCCCAGCCGAGGTGACGTACGGCGATGTCGGCGCAGGCCGCGGCCGCCTTCAGGCCCATGTCGGGACCGAGTCCAATCAGGGTACGTCGTAGCAGGATGTCCCCCAGCGTCACGGCGCCCTCCTCGCGCACCGCCATCACCACCTCGGCGGCGAGCGCGCCGGTCTCCTCGTCGACGACCTCGGCGAGTGTGTCGTCCGTCTCAGCGAGTTCGAGCACCCTGCGGGCCCGTACGCCGTAGACGTCGAGCAGCCGGCGCGACTGCGCCGGGGTGAGCGGCGAGGAGCGCATGAAGTCCGCGCTGAAGGTCGGCCAGTCGGCGGTGTCGGCTCCGGGGAAGGCCCTGGAACGGGTGAGGCAGCGCCGGCGAGTGCGGCCGAGCGCGCGCAGCACCGCGTCGGTGACGTCCTCGGCGAGGGCGCGGTGGGTCGTCAGCTTGCCGCCGATGACCGTGAACAGCCCCGGGTGGGCCGGGGCGTGGCTGTGCACCGTGTGCCCACGGCTGATCTTGGCGTTGTCGGAGATCCCGGCGGTGTACGGCAGGGGCCGGACGCCGGCCACGCTGTAGAGCACGTCGTCGGGGGTGAGGCCGGCGTTCGGGAAGATCCGGTTGGTCTCGGCGAGCAGGTAGTCGATCTCCTCGTCGCCGGTGACGACCTCGTCGAGATCGTCCTCGTAGGTCAGGTCCGTGCTGCCCAGCATGTAGCGACCCTCCCAGGGGAGGACGAAGATCGGCCGATGGTCGGCGGCCGCCTCGAAGAAGATGCAGGTGTCGGGCGCGCCCGGGAACGCGTCGACGACGATGTGGCTGCCCTTGGTGCCGCCGTTGAGGCGCCGGCTGGCCACCTGCCCGTCGAGGATTCTGTCGATCCACGGGCCGGCCGCGTTCACCGTGATCGCGGCCCGGATCTCGGTTCGCGCGCCGGAGGCGTTGTCCTCGGCCCGTATCCCGGTGACCCGGTCGTTCTCCACGATCAGCCCGGTGACCGTGGTGTGGGTGAGCACCCGCGCGCCGAGCCGCCGGGCGTCGAGGAGCAACTCGACGCAGAGCCGCTCGGCCCACGGCACCTGCGCGTCGGGGAACAGCGATGCCCCGCGCAGGCCGCGCCTCGACAGCGTGGGCCACCTGCGGGCCACCGTGCGGAGGGACACACTGCGGCTGCGGCCGTGCCTGCGCCCCGTCGACAGGACGTCGAACGCGGCCAGGCCGAGCCGGATCAGCGGGCCGGGCCTGCTGTCACCCGCGTAGGAGGGGATCAGCATGGGGTAGTCGCGAACGAGGTGCGGGGCGTTGCGGAACAGCAGGTGCCGCTCACGGATCGACTCCCGCACGAGGTTGAAGTCGTAGCGTTCGAGGTACTTCAGCCCGCCGTGGATCAGCCGGCTGGACGTGCTCGACGTTCCCGAGCCCACGTCGGCGCGGTCGACGACGACGACACGCAGGCCACGGGTGGCGGCGTCACGGGCTATGGCGAGCCCGTTGATACCGGCTCCGATGACGGCGAGGTCGACGACGTCGTCAGATCCGGCTGGTTGTTGCGACATGGGAGCTCCCGGGAGATGACGGGACCGGGCCCCGGCGGTCTCGCGCCGGGGCCCGAGCCCCAGAGGGGGTCAGGACGCTGTGCCGGCGGCCGGGTGGTCCTTGAAGAGCTGGTATGCCTCTTCGGGCTTCACCTCGTCGTGCACGACGGCGCGGATCGCCGCGAGCATGCCGGCGGGGTTCTCGCTCTGGAAGATGTTGCGGCCCATGTCGACGCCGGCGGCACCCTCCTGGATCGACCGGTAGGCCATCGTCAGGGCGTCGAGTTCGGGCAGCTTCTTGCCACCCGCGACGATGATCGGCACCGGGCAGCTCGCGGTGACGGTCTCGAAGCCCTCCTCGACGTAGTAAGTCTTGACGATGTGCGCGCCCATCTCCGCGCTGATCCGGGTGGCCAGCCGGAAGTAGCGGGCGTCGCGGACCATGTCCTTGCCGACGGCGGTGACGCCGAGCACGGCGACACCGTGCCGCTGGCCGGCGTCCACCAGCGCGGCGAGGTTGGCGATCGACCGCGACTCGTTCTCGCTGCCGACGAAGACCTGGATGGCCACGGCCGCGGCGTTGAGCCGTACCGCGTCCTCCATGTCCAGGGCGATGTGCTCGTCGGAGAGGTCGCGCAGCACGCTCGGGCCGCCGCTGGCGCGCAGCACGATGCCGGCGTCGGTGGCCGGCGGGATGCTGGTGCGCAGCACGCCCCGGGTCAGCATGATCGCGTCGGCGTTGGGCACCAGCGGGGCGATGTTGACGTCGATGCGCTCAAGGCCGGCCATCGGGCCGAGGAAGTAGCCGTGGTCGAACGCGAGCATCACGGTCCGGCCGGTGTCGGCCCTGAAGATGCGCGCGAGCCGGTTCTGCAGGCCCCAGTCCTGGGCCTGTGCGCCCTTGACGTGGAAGCCGCCGGTCACGGAGGCGGCGCCGCCGAAGTCGCGGGCGTCGAGCAGACCGTCGGTGTCAGCCATGGGTGTTCTCTCCAGTGGTTGTGGTGGTGACGACCGCGGGTCGCGGCCGCCGTCGGAAACGGGAGGATGTGCCGGCGACGCGGTCACCGCCGCCGGCGAGGAAGAGGACCAGCAGCACCAGACCGCCCTTGAGCAGGTTCTGCGCCGCACTGCTCCAGCCCACGAGGTTGACCAGGCCGTCCAGCAGGATGAAGAAGAGCGCGGCCCCCCAGACACCGACGGGCACGGCCCGCCCGCCCGAGATGAGCGTTCCGCCGATCACGACGACGGCCACCGAGTCGAGCAGGTAGCGCGTGCCGAGGTCCGCGGAGGGCGCGATGTAGGCGGCCAGCAGGGCTCCGGTCAGGCCGGCCAGCGCGCCGCTGGCCAGGTAGGTCACCGCGATGATCCGCGCGACGGGGATTCCGGCGCGCTCGGCCGCCCTGCGGTTCTGCCCCACCGCGATCAGCGAACGGCCGTAGATCGTGCCCCGCAGCAGCGCGATGACCAGGACGGTCACCACCGCGATGGCCACGGCGAGGATGGGGATGCCCGCCGGGCGCAGGTTGAGCAGGCTCCGCAGTCCCGGATCGGGCACCGCGCTGAAACCGTTCGCCAGCGACAGCGTGCCCGAGGAGGCGATGAGCCCGGCGGCCAGCGTGGCGATGATCGGTGGAACGGACAGGCCGAGGATCGCCACCGTGCTGATCGCCGCGATGACGAGCCCCACACCGGCGCCCGCGAGGATTCCCAGCGTCGCCGAGCCGGTGGACGAGGCCGCCAGGACCGAGACGAATCCGGCGAGGGAGATGATCGGCGCCACGGAGACGTCGATGTTGCCGGGACCGGCGGTGATGACGAGCATCTGCCCGAGTCCCACGATGACCAGGTAGGGCGCCAGGGACAGGGCCAGGGAGACCGTCTGGCCGCCCCCCTGACCTGAGATGGCCAGGATGATCAGCCAGACGAGCGCCGCGGCGGCGAAACCCCAGATCCACGGACGCGCAACGAGCGCGCGGATGTTCATCGCAGCACCTTTCCGACCAGGACGCGTCCGGCGAGCACGGCCAGGACGATCACGCCTTGAACCGCCGACTGCATGTTGGTCGGCACATCGAGCAGGCTGAGGACCACGCTGACCAGGCCGAGGGTCACGCCGCCGACCACCACTCCCCAGGGCACGGCGCTGCCGCCGTGGAAGGAGCCGCCGCCGAGGATCACCGCCGCCACCGTCATCAGGGTGTAGCTGGAGGCCGACGACACGTCACCGCCCCCGGTCTGGGAGGCCAGCACGAGCCCGGACAGCACGCCGAGCGCGCCTGCGGCGGTGTAGGCGATGGCCCGCGACGCCAGCGGGCGCAGGCCCGCCCGCTCCAGGGCCACCGGATTGCTGCCCAGGCCGCGCATCCGGACCCCGAGGGTGCTGCGCGCGCTGAGCAGGTAGACCAGCGCGGCGACGAGGAGGATCGGCAGCAGCGGCGCCGGGAACCCGGCGGGCTGCCACATGCCGAAGGCCGCCAGCCACTCCGGGGTCGTTCCGCCGGGTGTCGGCAGGACGAACATGCCCAGCCCCAGCCAGACGAACGACGCGCCGAGGGTGGCGATGAGCGACGGCACCCTGCGCAGGTGGATGAGAACGCCGAGCACGGTGTAGGAGGCGACGAGCCCGAGCAGGATCAGGACCCCGACGAGCGGGGAGGTCACCAGCCTGGTCGCAGTGATCACGGTGACCAGGCCGACGAAGGTACCGATGCCGAGGTCGATGTCACCGACCGCCATCAGCGTCATCTGGGCCTGGGCCGCGATGACCAGGGGCACGGTCGCCGAGAGGACCAGCGACAGCCCGGCCACGCTCAGCACGTCCGGCTGCAGCGACGCGCAGACGGCGATCATCGCGATCATGGCGACGGCGCTGACCACGGCCGGGGCCGGCCGGCGCATCCGCGCCCGGCTCGGCAGGGCCGGCGCGAGAGTCTCACTCATGGTTCTGCGCTCCATCGGACTCGGCGAACGAGACGGCGATGATCCTCTCCTCGGAGATCTCCGCCCCGGCCAGCTCGGCGACCACCCGGCCGGCCCGGAAGACGTAGACCCGGTCGCAGTGGGCCATCTCGGCGTTCTCGCTCGAATACCAGACGACACTCCGGCCCTGGGCCGCCTCCTGGCGGATGAGGCCGTACAGGTCGGTCTTGGTGTGCACGTCGACTCCCCGGAAGGGGTCGTCGAGCAGGACGAGGTCGGCCGCCGAGGCGAACGCCCGGGCGACGATCACCTTCTGCTGGTTTCCGCCGCTGAGCTCGGTCATCGCCGCGTCCGGGCCGCCTCGGATCGCGAGGCGATCGACCCAGCTCCGCACGACCGCGCGCTCCTCGGCGGGGCGGCGCAGACCTCGGCGCGCGATACCGCGTGCCGCGGTCACCACGAGGTTCTCCGCCACGCTCCACAGCGGCAGTACCCCGGAACGCTGCCGGTCACCCGGCACGTACGCCCGGGTGCCGCGCACCTTCGTGTCACGCCGCACCGGGTGCCACAGGCGTTCGAGCACCTCCTGCTGGCCTTGACCGGCCAGCCCGGCCAGGCCCACGACCTCACCCGCGCCGACCCGTACGGAGACGTCGCGCAGGCCGGGACCGGTGGCGCCGCGCAACTCCGCCAGCACCGGCCGATCCCCGGAGGCGTCCTCGGCGGCCGTGATCCGCTCGTTCCCGGTCCTCACGGCGACCTCGGCCCCCATCAGGGTCAGTACGTCGTGCTCGCCGAGTCCGCTCGCGGGCCGTTCGGCGATGACCGCCCCGTCGCGCAGCACGGCGACGCGGTCGGCCACCGAGAGGACCTCCCGGATGCGGTGCGAGATGAGCAGCACGGCCACGCCGCCCGCGGTGAGGGTGCGGACGTAGTCGTACAGCGAGCGCGCGGCGTCCGGGCCGAGGGACTCGGTGGGCTCGTCGAGGATCAGCAGGTCGAGCCGGTCGACCAGGCTGGCCCGGACGATCTCGACCATCTGGCGCTGGGCCAGCGACAGGTCCTCGATCCGGTCGCCCGGGGCCACCCCGTGGCCGGGGAACATCTCGTCGAGCCTGCGCCGTACGCCGTCACCGGCCGCCCGCCGCCAGCCCAGCCGGGGAAGGCAGTGGCGTGAGGAGACCCAGATGTTCTCCGCGACCGTGAGGTCGGGGCAGAGCGACGTCTCCTGGTAGGCCATCCGCACGCCGCGGAAGTCCCCGGCCCGCGGCCCGGCCTCGCCCGAGGCGTCCCGCCCGCACACCGTGACCGTGCCCTCGTCGCAGGCCTCCAGCCCGGCGAGGACCCGCATCAGCGTGCTCTTGCCGGCTCCGTTGTGGCCGACGAGGCCGAGCACCTCGCCGGCCCGTACCTCAAGGTCGACACCGGCGAGGGCCCGGGTGCGCCCGTACGTCTTGGTCACGCCCCTCGCGATCACGACGGGCTGCTGCTCGGACGGTCCCCCGCCGGTCTCCCGCGAAGCCGCGAGCGGCTTGGCGGCGAAGTTGTCGACGTGCATGAGGCGGCCTCCTCCGTGCCTTCCCCGCCTAACCGGCAGCCGCCGGGATCGGCGGCTGCACCGGCGCTCCACCGGTCTGCACGGCCTTGACCTGCTCGCGGAAGAGCTCACGCGTCCAGGGCCAGGCGGCGTACTCGTCGGGCTTGAGGACGGAGGCCCAGGCGTCCCGGTCCTTCTGCTCGACCAGGACGATCGGGAAGGTCATGTGCTTGGGGATGTCCCGCTTCTCCAGCAGGTCGAGCGCCTGCCACAGCGCGGCGACCGACTGGCCCGGGTCGGACATGACGGCCACCGAGCCGTTGTCGATCTTGTTGTCCTTCCAGTAGCTCAGCGCGCGGCCGTTGGTCTCGAACGTCACCGCGGGAACCGGCTTGCCCGCCGTGGCGAAGGCCTGGGCGACGCCGTAGCCGTCGCCACAGCCGACGACGCCGTCGACCTTCGGCACACTCGACAGCACGCCGAGCACGGCCTTCTGCGCGGTGGCGCCGTCACACATCCCGTTCACCGTCGCGACGGTCTTCACACCGGGGTACTCACCGAGGATCTTCTTGGTGGTCTCGAGCATCTCGGCCTCGGGCTGCGAGCCGACGACACCCCGGCTGACGATGACGTTGCCCTTGCCTCCGATGCCTTCCAGCAGCGGCTTGGCCGCGTAGGTGGCCCAGTCGACGAAGCTGTTCTGCAGCACGTAGGCGCACTCCGACTCGATCGCGGAGTCGAAGACCACGACGGTGACGCCCGCGGAACACGCCTGCTGGATGACCGGCTTGAGCGCGGTGGGCGAGGCCGGGTCGATGAGCAGGGCGTCCGGCTTCTGCAGCAGGAGGCTCTTGATCTGGGCGACCTGCTCGGTCGCGGAGTTCTCTCCCGGCGCGTTGACGACCTTGTACTTGCTGATCAGGCCGTCGGCCTGGGCCTGGCCCGCCGCCGCCTCGAATTTGGCGATCATCGTCTGGCGCCAGCCGTTGCCGATGAAGCCGTTGCTCAGGGCGATGAACGGCTTCTCACCGGAGGTCTCCGCGGCGGCGCCGCCGGAGGTGCCGGCGCCGGAGTCACCGGAGCCGCAACCGGCCGCCAGGACCGCGAGGGCGGTCAGTGACGCCGCCGAGGCCGCACGCCAGTGCCGGGATGTGGGACGGATACGCATCATGGTCTCCAGAGAGGGCAGGTCCGCCGAGGCGGTGCGAGTCGAGGCCGTGAACTCATCGCTCATAGGGGGCGTAGCGGCGTAGTCATTACAGACCTGTAGTGACAGGTACGCTAAATCCACGTTACGTGGATGTCAAGAGCCTCTTTTTTTCCTGCTCAGCGGGTAGATAGACGGGAATCCACCCGGCGCCACCGGATTCCTGTCACGACAGGATCACCGTCCTGTCATGACAGGTCTGCCCATATGAAATGCTTTCCTGGACGCCCCCCGAGGAGGTTTCCGTGACGATGACGTATCCGCGCCTCGACCGCGACGGAACGGAGCCGCTGTGGATGCAGCTGATGCGCGCACTGCGGGCGACCATCGAGAGCGGTGAGTTCGGCGCGGACCGGCCGCTGCCGTCGGAGGCCGAGCTCACCGACATGTTCGGGGTCTCCCGAACCGTCGTCAGGGAGGCCCTGCGCGAGCTCGTGCAGCAGGGCCTGATCTATAAGATCAAGGGGCGGGGCGCCTTCGTCTCGCCACGCAAGACCGAACTGAACTTCATCGGGTCGATGTCCGGCTCCGCCGACGACCTGCGGGAGTCCGGCCGCCGCGTGACCACCCGGACCATCCGCCAGTCGCTCGGCGAGGCCGACGAGCGTGAGGCCGCCCTGCTGCGGATCCCACCCGGGGAACAGGTGGTCAGGCTGCGCAGGCTCCGGCGCGTCGACGGGCAGCCCTGGCTGCTCGTCGACACCGCCCTGCCCGCCCGCCTGGTGCCCGGCCTGGAGCGCGCCGTGCTGGAGAACCAGTCACTGTACGACCTGCTGCGGCGGCGCTACGGGATCGAGCCCGCCGCCGCCGACCGGTGGATCGAGGCCGCCTTCCCCAACCGCGAGGACGCCGCGCTGCTCGAGGTCTCCACCTCGACGCCACTGCTCGGCATCGAGTCGGTCGCCTGGATGCCCGACGACACGCGGTTCGAGGCCTACTACGCGCTGCACCGCAGCGACCGGACACGGTTCTACGTCGGCATCCGCTGACCGGAGGGCACCCCGGCCGGCGCCGGGCCGGAAAAGAGCGCGCCCGCTGTTCTCTTCGGCGGCATCCCGTGCCAGAATTTCATGGGGTGATGAATTATGACTCGGAACACGTGTGTGATCGCCGGGGGCGGTCCCGCCGGGGCGATGCTCGCGCTACTGCTGGCCAGGGCCGGCGTCGAGGTGACGCTCCTGGAGAAGCACGGCGACTTCCTGCGCGACTTCAGGGGCGACACCATCCATCCGTCGACCCTCCAGATCCTCGACGAGCTCGGCCTGGCCGAGGAATTTCACCGGCTCCCCCACCGCAAGGTGTACGGGCTGGAGATCCAGACCGACGACAGCACGGTGCCCATCGCCGATCTGTCAGGGCTTAAAGGCAAATATCAGTACATCGCCTTCGTGCCGCAGTGGGAGTTCCTCGACCTGCTGACCAGTGCCGCCGCCAGGTATCCGAACTTCCACCTCCTCATGGAGTCCGAGGTCCACGGAGTGATCCGCGAAGGCGACGCGGTGCGCGGGGTGCGCTACCGGGACGCCTCCGGCGAGCACGAACTGCGCGCGACGCTCACCGTGGCCGCCGACGGCCGCCGCTCCGACGTGCGCAAGGCCGCCGGGCTGGTCCCCGTGGAGCACGGGGCCCCGATGGACGTGGTCTGGTTCCGGCTGCCGCGCGAGCCCACCGACTCCGAGTCGGCGTTCCTGCGAGTGTCGTCGGGCCACCTGATGGTGTCGATCAACCGCGAGACCTACTGGCAGCTCGCCTACGTGATCCCCAAGAACGGCTTCGAGGCACTGCGCTCGGCGGGGATGGCGGCACTGCGCGAGCAGGTCGCCAGGCTCCTGCCCTTCCTGGCGGACCGGGTGGGGCTGCTGTCCGGCTTCGAGGACGTCAGCGTGCTGTCGGTCGCGCTCAACCGGCTGCGCCGCTGGCACCGGCCGGGGCTGCTGGTCATCGGTGACGCCGCGCACGCCATGTCGCCGGTCTTCGGCGTCGGCATCAACCTGGCCGTGCAGGACGCGGTCGCCGCCGCGAACCTGCTGGCCGGACCGCTCGCCGCCGGGGCCGAGATCCCCGAGTCGCTGCTCGCGAGGGTCCAGCGGCGGCGCACCCCGCCCACCGTGATCACCCAGTTCGCCCAGCGTGTCGTCCAGAACCGGCTGATCCGGCCGGCGCTGACCGGGCGCACCCGCCCGGTGCGGCTGCCGCGCGACGTCGCCCGCCTTCCCATGCTGGGCCTGCTGGCCAGACGCTTCATCGGCCTGGGCGTCCTGCCCGAACACGTCGCCGACCCCTCGGGATCTCACCAGGCATAAAGACCTTCTCACCATGTGGACAATCGGGTCCGTTCGCACAGCCGGTTGCAATAGCCTGGTATGTCGTGAGCATCAACCTCGATTCCTGGCGGCAGCTGCCTGCGGCGCAGCAGCCCGTGTGGCCTGACCACGGCGAGCTGGACAAGGTCGTCACCGAGCTGAAGGGACTCCCGCCCCTCGTCTTCGCGGGCGAGTGCGACAACCTCAAGGCGGACCTGGCGGCGGTGACACGGGGCGAGGCCTTCGTCCTGCAGGGCGGAGACTGCGCCGAGACCTTCGCCGGCGCCACCGCCGACGACGTGCGCAACAAGCTCAAGACGCTGCTCCAGATGGCGATCGTGCTCACCTACGCGGCCAAGGTCCCCGTGGTGAAGATCGGCCGCATGGCCGGGCAGTTCGCCAAGCCCCGCTCGAAGAACACCGAGATCCGTGACGGCGTCGAGCTGCCCGCCTACCGGGGCGACATGGTCAACGGCTTCGACTTCACCGCCGACTCCCGCATCCCCGACCCGGGGCGGCTGCTGCGCGCCTACCACTCCTCCGCGGTGACGCTCAACCTGGTCCGCGCCTTCACCAAGGGCGGCTACGCCGACCTGCGCCAGGTGCACGCCTGGAACCAGGACTTCGTGGGCGAGTCCCCGGCCGGCAAGCGCTACGAGCAGCTCGCCCGCGAGATCGACCAGGCGCTGGCCTTCATGCGCGCCTGCGGGGCGGAGCCCGAGGAGTTCCACACCGTGGAGTTCTACTCCTCGCACGAGGCGCTGATCCTCGACTACGACCAGGCGCTCACCCGGATCGACTCGCGGACCGGCCAGCCGTACGACGTCTCGGCGCACATGGTCTGGATCGGCGAGCGCACCCGCCAGCTCGACGGCGCGCACGTCGAGTTCTTCGCCAGCATCCGCAACCCGATCGGGGTCAAGCTCGGCCCGACGACCAGCGCCGAGGACGCCCTCGCGCTGATCGAGAAGCTCAACCCCGACAACGAGGCGGGACGGCTGACCTTCATCACCCGGATGGGCGCGTCGAAGATCCGTGACCACCTTCCCGAGCTGGTGGAGAAGGTGACCGCGAGCGGCGCCCAGGTGGCGTGGATCTGCGACCCCATGCACGGCAACACCTTCGAGGCGCCCAGCGGCCACAAGACCCGCCGCCTGGACGACGTCCTGAATGAGGTGGCGGGCTTCTTCGAGGTGCACCGCGCGCTCGGCACCCACCCGGGCGGCGTCCACATCGAGTTCACCGGCGACGACGTCACCGAGTGCGTGGGCGGCGGTGCCGAGATCGTCGAGGACGACCTGGCCCGGCGCTACGAGACGGCCTGCGACCCGCGTCTCAACCGCGGCCAGTCGCTCGACCTGGCCTTCCGGGTGGCCGAGCTCTACCGCTCGGTCTGACACCCGCTCCCCTCGCGGCCCGGACCCCTTTGAAGGGGCCGTGCCGTCCCCGATGGGCCACGGCCCGCCGTGCAGGACCTGATGAGCCACCCCGTCCGCGGCCAGCGCGGCGACGTGGCGGTCGATGTCGAAGCCGCGCCCGAGGGCGCCCGCCAGCCGCTTCGCGGTTCCGGTCGGATCGCGCGCCGCCTCGGCCGCGACCTCGCCGGAAGCCTGTCCGGTGAGGGTGGCGAGCCGCCCGGAGAACAGGACGAGATAGCGCGGCGCGGCGGTGGCGAGCGCGCGCAGATAGGCCGTCCAGCATTCGGTGTCGTAGGCGATCTCGCATACGTCGATCACCGGTTCGCTCATTACGCACCCTCCTCATATACAAACGTTTGTTTACCAGGTTTCGCGATGCCAGGTCAATGAACGTTCATGTGGTGATAGCGTCAGGGGGTGGGTACGACACGCTCCCGGAAGACCACTGACGGCGCCCCGGCCACGGCCTCGATGAGCCGGCGCATCCTCGACGAGGCGGCGCGCCTGTTCTACGAAGACGGGTTCCCCGCGACCAGCGTCCGCAAGATCACCGCCGCGTGCGGGGTCACCGCGGGCTCGCTCTACAACCACTACGGGTCCAAAGAGGAAGTGCTCTACGCGATCCTCAAGAGGGCGCACGAGGACTCCGAGCGCACGCTGGAGGAAGGACTCCTGCGCGGCGGCGACCGGGCCGACCGGCAACTGGCCGAGCTGGTGCGGGAGCTCACGCTCTTCCACACCGAACGGCGCATCGAGGGCCTGGTGGCCCGGACAGAATGGCGTCACCTCCCGCCCGAGCAGGCCAAGGAGGTTCTGGACGCCCAGCAGCGAGTCCGCCGAATCTTCGAACGCACCCTGGAACGGGGCCTGAACGCCGGCCGGTTCCACCTGAGCGACCCGCGGTCGCCGGGTCCGGCCCGGGTGGACGTGGCCGCCAAGGCGATCCTCGACATGTGCATCAACGCCGGGCAGTGGTTCCGTCCCGACCGCGGGCTGTCCGCCCGGGAACTGGCCGACCAGTACGCCTTCCTCGTCCTTCAACTCGTCGGCGCGGGCCCGGAGGACTGACGCCCCGGAGGCCGGCGGCCGGGAGGGCTGATCGCACGTTCTCGACGCGAGGTGTGGAGTACCGGCCGGGCGTGAGGGCCGGCCGGTACTCCGGGGGAAGGCTCAGCCTGCGGCGGGCGACCCGCCGATGCGGTCACGCCGGACGGTCACGCCCAGCCGCTCGCGATCGGCCGTGTCCGCCGTGACGCCGTCCGAGCGCAACCGATGCTTCTCGATCTTGTTCGTCGGGGTGTGCGGCAGCGCGTCGACCACGCGCACGTAGCGGGGCACCATGAAGTGCGCCATGCGAGGGATCAGGAAGCGCAGCAGCTCGGCGGGGTCGATCTCCGAGCCGGCCACCGGCGCGACCACGGCGAGCACATCGTCCTCTCCATAGGGGCTCGGCACCGCGACCACCGCGGCCTCCCGGACCGACGGATGCGCCAGCAGCTCGGTCTCCACCTCGGCCGAGGAGATGTTCTCGCCGCGGCGCCGGATCGTGTCGCCCATCCGGTCCACGAAGAAGTACTCGCCGTCCACCGTCCGGAAGGCGTCCCCGGTATGGAACCACCCGTTGCGCCAGCCCCGTGCCGTCGCCTCGGGCATCCCGAGGTAACCGGGGCTCAGGGCCCACGGCTGGACGGTGCGCAGCACCAGCTCACCGACCTCCCCGTCGGGCACCGGCCGGTCGTGCTCGTTGACGACCCGGGCCTCGACGCCGGGCCGCAGCCGCCCGGACGTGCCCGGCACATCCGGGTTGGGGCCGGAGATGATCGGGATCGACACCTCCGTCATGTTGAACATGGCCACCACGTCGACACCGAAGCGCTCGGCGAACGCCGCGCTGTCCTCGATGAGCGGGATCATGAAGACGTGCCGCAGCGGGTGGGCGCGGTCATCCGGGGACGGAGGGCACTTGCCCAGGAACGTCGCCATCACGCCGAGCAGCGTGACGTGCGTGGTGCCCGTGTCGCGGACGGCCGGCCAGAACGACTCGGTGTCGAACGCGCTGACGAGGCTGATCCCGCCGCCGAGCAGCAGCGCCGCGTACGTGCCGATGGTGCCGCCCGCGTGGAACAGCGGCAGGTTCACCATGTAGCGGTCGGCCGCTCCGAAGCAGCCGCCGAACGCGGCCCGCGCGCAGGCCGCGAGCTGGACGTACGAGCACAGGACGCCCTTCGACGGCCCCGTCGTCCCGGACGTGAGGATCACCGCGTACGGGTCCCACGGCCGGGGCGGTGAGTCCGGGCGGAAGCCGGGGGCTGGCGCCGCCAGCGCCTCCGCCCCCAGCGTCCCGGCCCGGCCCGTCGGCCGGCTGTCGCCCTCCCCGAGCACCACCACCCGTTCCAGCGCGCCGATGTCGATCTCGTCCAGGCGCCCGGCCAGCTCGCCGTGCACGACCGCCACCCGCGCCCCGGACAGCCGGATCGCGTGTTCGAGCAGCCCGCCGCGGTAGGCGATGTTGAGCGGTACCAGGGTGCCGCCCAGCAGGTTGACGCCGAACCAGACGCGCAGCGCGTCGGGCCCGTTCGGCAGCCAGGAGACGACCGTGTCGCCCGGCCGCACGCCCAGCGCGTGCAGCCCCGCGGCGACCCGCTCGGCCTGGTCCAGGGTCTCGGCGTAGGTCCACCGCGCCCCGTCCTCGAAGATCACGTACACCCGGTCGGGGTGCTCCGCGGCCCGGCGGACGAGAAGCTCCGCCACCACGCATTCGTCGGCCTCGGGCATCGCCGGGCCCCACCACTCACCGCTCATGTCACTCCTTGTTCCGCTGCTCGCCGGCCACGGCCGCGCCCAGGTAGGCGGCCCGCAGCACGGGATCCTCCGCGAGCTCGGCGGCGGCGCCGGCCGCCTCGACCCGGCCGTGCCGCATGACCAGTCCCCGGTCGGCGAGCGCCAGCGCCTGGTTGACACGCTGCTCGACCAGGATCACCGTCAGGTTCTGCTCCCGCAGCCGGTCCACCACCGCGAACACCCGCTGGATGATCACGGGTGCCAGGCCGATGGACGGTTCGTCCAGCAGCAGCACTCGGGGTTCGCGCATCAGCGCCTGGCCGATGGCGAGCATCTGCTGTTCGCCGCCGCTGAGCACCTCCGCGTAGGCGTCCATCCGCTCGCCCAGCACCGGGAACAGGTCCACGACCCGGTCCGTCCGCTCCCGCTCGACCCTGCGCCGGTTCGGGACGTTCCAGAGCCCGAGTCTCAGATGCTCGGCCACCGTGAGCCCGGTGAAGAGACGCCTGCCCTCGGGAATGTGGACCAGGCCGTGGGCCACGATCCGTTCCGGGCTCCACCCGGTGATGTCGGTTCCGGCGAGCCGCACCGATCCGGACGTGGGATGAAGCAGCCCCGAGATGGTGCTGAGCAGGGTCGTCTTCCCGGCCCCGTTGCCGCCGACCACCGCGAAGATCTCGCCCGTACGGACCGTGAAGTCCACCGAGCGGACCACCGGCACCGTCCCGTATCCGGAGCTCAGCCCGGACACGGTGATAAGTTCCTCGCCCTGCGTTCTCATGCGGGTGCCCCCAAGTACACTTCGACGACCCGTGCGTCACCGAGGGCCTCCTCCGGCGACCCCGACGTCACCAGTTCGCCCCGGTCGAGAACGGTCACGACGTCGGCGACGCTCGCGACGAGTTCGATGTGGTGCTCCACCAGGACCACCGTGGTCTCTTCGGTCCCGGCCGTCCTGGCACGTCCGTATTCGGCCAGGGCGTGGAAGGCGGCCTTGGGTTCCCACGGCAGCCCCGGATAGGTCGTCCCTGTGCGGCCGTGCTCCAGGATCTTGACGATGCCGAAGCTGGCGGTGTCGAAGTCCCGTCCGGGCTCGGAGGCCGTCGGCAGGTCCCGGCGGGCGAACGTGTTGACGAATGCCGTGTCCGTGCCCTCCTCGTCGTAGATGTCGAGGAGCTCGCGCACGTATTCGGCTTGTTCTTCTTCGTCCCGCATGACGGCTGCGGTCAGGCGGGCAGGACGGGCGCGTTCGTCCCATTCGACGATGGAGTCGCCGTGTCCGCCCAGAGCGGCGGCTCCGCGGTGGGTGGTGCAGCCGAACTCGGTGACGGCGAACGGCTTGCTCTGCGCGACCTGCGCGCGGAGACCCTCACGGAAACCGTGCGCGGTGGCCGCGTCGCGGTATCCGGCGTCAGTGGCGATCATGTCGAACGGAGCCCAGTCCACGCCTTCGAAGGGCAGGGAGGCGTAGCTGACTGGGCCGCCGAACCGTTCGCGCACCGCGGCGACGGCTCGGGTGAGGAAGGCGTTGACGCGGGCGGGCAGTTCGGGGAGCGCGGCGCGCAGCCGCGCGGGCTCGGCCATCACGCCAAGCCGCTCCTCCAAGCTGTCTCCGGGCAGAAATCCGCTGGTGAACAAGCTGATCTCGGAGCCGGTGAGGAATACGACGCGAGTCCCTGCCTGGCGCAGGCGTTCGGCCCGTTCGGCACCGTCGACGATGAATGTCATCAGCTCGTCTTGGGTGAGGCCGTTGGTGAACGGCGAGTACCAGACCTCCAGGCCCGCGCGGGCGGCGTGGTGTGCGGCGGTCTCAAGGCGGTCGGGGTCTCCTCCGGTGATGCGGACCGCGTCGCAGTGCAGTTCGTCGCGGATGATCTGCATTTCGCGGCGCACCGTGTCCGGGTTGAAGGGCTCGTGGGTGGTGGTTCCGGCAGATGGGAAGCCGGTGTCGTAGGTGACACCGTAGGCACGCATCAGGGGCCTCCGTGTGTGGTTGTGCGGGTAGGACATGCGAGGGGATGCGGGCTGGGACGGGCCGCGCTCTCGTACAGCACCCGAAACAGCGTCCTGTCGCGCAGCGGGAGGTCGTGACGCTGCCGCAGGGATTCGATCCGGTGCCGGTCGATGACCTCGGCCTGCGACGGCTCTCGACCACGACGGGCCGGTCCTGGTGGGGTTGTCGATGCTGAGCGTTCATGGCACGTATCCCCGATGCACATCGACGAGCCGGTCCCAAAGACTAGGAAATCCGCCAACCCGCGTCCGCGACGCACAGGTTGAAGATCAGGCTAGAAGTCCATGTCGCCGCCGCCGGGCATGGCGGGGGCGGCTCCGGCCTTCTCGGGCTTCTCGGCGATGACGGCCTCGGTGGTGAGGAACAGCGCCGCGATGGACGCCGCGTTCTGCAAAGCAGAGCGCGTCACCTTGGCCGGGTCGATGATGCCCGTCTCGAACAGGTTGACGTACTCGCCGGTGGCGGCGTTGAGGCCCTCACCCGCGGGAAGGTTGCGCACCTTCTCCACCACGACGCCACCCTCAAGGCCGGCGTTGACGGCGATCTGCTTCAGCGGCTCCTCAAGAGCCTTCTTGAC
>NZ_JBEXUE010000179.1:0-18137 GCF_040614275.1 Streptosporangium sp. NPDC006013 | reverse complement strand
GTGCTGCGCGTCTTCGGCCCCGAGGACTTCGCCGCCCCCGCCTGATCTGATCACCTCGTGTACGGCTCCCGGCCGGGGTTCCTGGCCGGGAGCCGTATCGGCTGTGGTGGCGACGGCAGCGGACGCCCTGTGGCGTGGATGGATGTGGACGATGACCATCCGTACCCTTGTGCTCCTGGTGGCATGGCGGGCCTTCAGGGGCCCCACTACGACGGAAGACACAGGGTGAATGTCGTGCGGACACCTGGCACGCTGGCGACCGTGGCTGTGCCGCCGTGCGCCTCGGCCAGGTTGCGCACGATGGCGAGCCCGAGCCCGCTGCCGCCGGTCTGGCGGTTGCGGGACTTCTCCGCCCGCCAGAACCGGTCGAAGACGTGGGGGAGGTACTCGGCGCGGATCCCGATCCCCGTGTCGGTCACCTCGACGACGACCTGGTCGCCATCCTGGCGGGCGCCCAGCGTGATGTGCCCGCCGCGTGGCGTGTAGCGCAGGGAGTTGGTCACCAGGTTGCCGATGGCCTGGCGGAGCCGTACCGGATCCGCGGTCAGCGGGGGGTCATCGATAACCACGGTGGTCAGCGTGAGCCCTGCGGCTTCGGCCTGGCCTCGGTGAGCGGTGGTCACCTGGTCGAGAAGGTCGCCGAGGTGGACGGGTTCGACGTGTAGACGGAGCTTGCCCGCGTCGGCGAGGGCGAGCTCCTGAAGGTCGTCGACGATGTGCTGCAGCAGCAGGATCTCCTCGACCAGCGAGGCGATCAGCGCGGGGTCCAACTCGGCGACGCCGTCCTGGGCGGCCTCCAGCCAGCCCCTGAGGTTGCTCAGCGGTGTGCGCAACTCGTGGGAGACGTCGCTGACCATGGCTTTGCGCTGCTCCTCCATGCGCTGGAGGTGTTCCGACATCTCGTTGAACGCCGTGGCGAGCTCGCTGATCTCGCCGGTGGTCCTGACCGTGACGCGGGCGGAGCTGTCCCCGTCACGCATCCGCTGCGCGGCGTGAGTGAGCGCGTTGACGGGCCTGACCAGGCGCCTGGCCGCCATGACGCTCACGCCCACGGTCAGCACGAGCACGAGGAGGGCGGCACCGGCGATCGAGGGCAGCGGGATGCGCTGGCCGGTGGCCTCGGCGGGGGAGCCGATGTACAGGTACGCCGCGGGGGCGACGTAGGGATCGAGTTGTTCTTTGCGGGCGGTGACGATGCAGGAGGAGATCATCTGACCGGGTTCGGCGACCGGCGGCATCGGCTGTTTCTCCTTGGAGACCCAGGTGAAGTCGAGGCCGACCGAGCCCCTTTCCGCGCCCTTGCCCTTGAGACACCTGCTGACCAGGAGGTTGAGTTGTTTCAACGCGGCCTTCTCGGTGCGCGTCGGCGTGCTGAAGGTGGTGGCGTCGCAGACGCCCACCACGATGGGGGCCTCGGCCGGCATCGGGCTCGGCATCGGGCTCGGCTCTTGACCGACCCCCTGGCTGAGCGTCGTGACGAGGGGCCTGCCGGTGTTCGAAACGGTCACCTGTACGGCCTGCCCGGTGCGGCCCGCGCAGGCGGCGTAGGTGTCGGCGGCCTTCCTCAGCCGGGCGCGATCGCGGGCGGACAGCAGGAAAGGACCCATCGCGCGTGGATCGATACGGTCCCTGGCCGCCCCCGGCACCAGGGTCACGTCCACGGCCAGTGGGTCGATGACGGCCGACACCTTGGCGGGCAGTGGGGTCCCGGCGGTCGCCGAGTCCGCGATGAGGGCACCGTTCTCGGTGGCCAGCGCGATACGGCGGCTGTTCTGGGCGGCGAGATCGCGCAGAGTGGCGGCGACGCCCGACCAGTCCGAATGGCGGGAGGCGTAGCCGAGCAGGCTGTTGTTGATCCGGGCGTCGCTGGCCAGCGTCTGGCCCTGCTCGCGCTGGATGGCGCCGGAGGTGCTGCTGGCAGCCAGCCACGCGGTCGCCGTGATCGAGCAGACTGCCACAACAGCCGAACTCGTGAGCAACCTGACGAACAACGACCTCATGCGCGGGTCAGTTTGTAGCCGACGCCGTACACGGTCAGCAGCCGGACCGGGCGGCGCGGATCAGGCTCGATCTTCTTGCGCAGGTTCATCACGTGCACGTCGACCGTGCGTTCGGTGATGAACCTGTCGAAGCCGTGGATGCGCTCCAGCAACTGCTTCCTGGTGAACACCCGCTCCGGCTCGGCAGCCAGCGTCTCGATGATCCGGAACTCCGCGAGCGTGCAGTCCACCGGCGTGTCCGCCGCGGTGACGGTGTGCCTGACCGGGTCCACGAGGAGATCGCCTGCCTGGAACACCTGCCGATCGGCGTCTTGGGACTTCCCGGTACGGCGCAGCAGGGTCCGCACGCGGGCCATCAGCTCACGTGGGCTGTACGGCTTGGCGACATAGTCGTCAGCACCGAGGTCGAGCCCCAACAGCAGATCGTCCTCGGTGGACCTGGCGGTCAGCATCAGGATCGGCAGGTCGGACTCGGCACGCAGCACTCGGCAGACGTCCAACCCGTCAACCTTCGGCATCATCACGTCGAGCACCACGAGGTCGGGATCCGTTCGCCGCGCCTCGTCGATCGCGGAACGCCCGTCGTGCACGACGAGGACCTCATGGCCCTCCCGCTCCAGATACCGCCTGAGCAGTTCGGCCTGCTTGGGATCATCCTCGGCGACCAGCACGTACGCGCACATGGGCTGAGGCTATGCCCAGGTCAGGGGTGCACATGGGATCCGCATGACAATCAAACAGGTTTCACACATTCTGTCGCCAGGCTGCGGCAGGTGAGAACCAACCTGCTTCGTACGGCTGTTGCGGCGACACTCGCCTTCCTGCTGACCGGCTGTGTGGGCAGCGCGAGCAGCGCCGCACGGCCCGAGCCGGCGAGCAGCGTCAGTTCGAAGATCGCGAGCGTCAAGGGATCTCGGATCATGGTCTACGGAAACAAGGAGGGGGCGGCACCGAGGATGATCACGAGCCCCAACGACTACGGCGCGGCGCGTGTCTTCCTGGTGGAACGTGATGAGGGCGAGTGGCTCCAGGTGCTGCTGCCGATCCGGCCGAATGGCAGCAAGGGCTGGATCAAGGCCACCGACGTGACGCTCGCGGAGACCGCCTACCGGGTGGAGATCGATCGCGGGGCGTTCAGGTTCACGGTCTATGACGGCGACAGGGCCGTCAGGACGGGCAAGGTCGCGACGGGTGAAGCGGGCACGCCGACACCTCCAGGTCGTTACTTCTTCACCGAGCTGGTGAAGCCCGTCGACCAGGGCGGGGCCTACGGCGCCTACGCCTTCGGGCTGAGCGGCTTCTCTCCGGTGCTGAAGAGCTTCGCCGGTGGCCCAGGCCAGCTGGCAATCCACGGGACGAACAAGCCCTCCGCCATCGGCACGCGGGCCAGCCACGGCTGCGTCCGGATCAGCAACGACGACATCACCTGGATGGCGAAGAACCTGGCGATCGGTACTCCGGTCGTCGTACAGGGCTGAGGCCCGACTTGAATGAACAGGGGAACCCATATGAAGATCAAAGCCACGCTCATCGGCATCAGCGCGCTGCTGGCCCTGACCGCGGGCCTCGCAGGCTTCTCGGGCACGGCCGCGGCCGATCCCAAGAAGCCGTCCGTCACGCCCGCCGCGGCGCCGGCCGAGCAGCGGCCCACGGTCAAGACGACGGCGGGTCCGAAGGAGCCCGTCGTCGTCAGGCCGGCCTACACCGGCTGACCGCGGTGCGGCGCCGCAGCCCCCGGGCCTGCGGCGCTTGCACCTTGGCGCCCGAGGTCTCGCCGCGAGCGAGACGAGGGCGAGGGGGCTGACCGTCCCCCGAGCAGAGCACGGACGCGGTCGACGGGCTCACCACGGTGATCCCGGCCGGCACCAGGTCCGAGACGAGCGCGGCGATGCCGCCGTAGAGCACGTCGGCCGGCTGTACCAGGCGCGGTCGTACCTCCTCTCCTGCCCGCGGTCGCGTCAGCGACCAGGCCATCGCGGGCAGGAGTGGAGTGCCCAGGGCGTCTGCCGGTGCGACTACCACCAGCAGTGCTTTTTGAAGCTCCGAACGGCTACTGCGGCATCGGTGGCACCAGCGTCAAGCTAGATGACCCGTCCGGGTAGCGTCTGGATCCCTGGGTAGCTGGGATCGCTGAGACCTCCGCGCGTCTTTTCCTGCTAACTGAGCCTGCCGTAACCGCCTTTCCCGCGGTGCGCGGCGACGCTGGTGGCCGCCCGGACGAAGGCAGCTAGGGCCAGCGATTGGCTCTGCTCCGGCCAGGCGATCATCATCGTGGTCGGTGGCGCATCGAGAACAGGCACACACACGACGTCGCCGCCCACATAGCCACGAGCGGACTCCGGCAGGATGGCGATGGTCCGCCCCATGGCGATGAGTTGCATCAGTTGTCCGGCGTCACGCACTTCGGGGCCTTCGGCATCGTCCTCAAGCAGGGCCGCCCAGCGCGGCATGACCTCGCCGTCCAGGTCCGCCAAGGTCACCGCTGTCCTTCCGGCCAACCGGTGCCGCGCCGGCAATACCACAACCTGTCCCTCGACCAGCAAGTCCTCAGAGTCGAGCCCGGTCAGGTCAGGCCGCCCATGCAGCAGCCCGATGTCGGCGAAGCCGCCACGCAGCAGGGCCGCCTGCTCGCCGAAGCCGCAAAACAGCACGTCCACTGCGATCGCCTCTGGTTCGCTCTCATAGGCGGCCAGGATTTCCGGCAACATGCCGCCGTCACCGACGGCCTTCGTCACCAGGACCAGCCTGTGATCCTCTTGGCCCGCTCGCTGGGTACGACGAGCAGCCGCTGCCAGGCCTTCCAGGGCCCTCCTGCCTTCGTGGAGCAGCACTTGACCCGCCGCTGTGAGAGTGACCTTTCTGCTGGTTCGCTCCAGTAACAAAACACCCAGGCGACGTTCGAGCTGCTTGATGGTTCTGGACAAGGGCGGCTGCGCGATGCCGAGGCGTTGTGCTGCTCGGCTGAAGTTCAGCTCCTCGGCGACCGCCACGAAATAGGCAAGCTCGCGAGCTTCCAGCCCATCCATACCTCTAGGGTATGGCTCGTGATCGAGCTGGTCATGGTGTTTGGCCGCCCATACGTGATGAAGTCTGATCATGACACACGACACGGTGTCCACCCCGAAGGTCGCCCTGGTGACTGGGACGAACAAGGGGATCGGATACGAGATCGCCGCTCAGCTCGCTGATCTGGGCATGACGGTGCTGCTCGCGGCCAGGGATTCGAACCGGGGCCACAAAGCGGCCGAGGCGCTGCGATCCACCGGCGGCGACGCCTACCCGATCACGCTCGACGTCACCCTCCCGGCCTCGGCCGTGGTCGCCGCCGCACTCCCGTCCAGGGCGCGGCGATAGCCGTACGGCTGGCGACCCTCGGGCCCGATGGTCCTACAGGCGGTTTCTTCAACGACGATGGCCGGGTGGCGTGGTGAGTTGCTGTCGCGATATGCCCCACGGTAGAGATGAGGGAAATGATGGAGAGGTACTGGCGTCCCGGCTGGCTCGCCGTACGGGTGGTCAACCCGGTGATTCGACGGCTGGGAACGGTCACCACGCTTGAGGTCGTGCGACGCCAGACCGGCACCCTTCAGCTCGTGCCGGTGAACGTCCTCGAACTCGACGGCGACCGTTACCTGGTCTCCATGCGAGGTCAGACACATTGGGTGCGCAACCTCCGTGCCACTGGCCGCTGCCACCTGCAAAGGCGTGGTCGGCGGCGCGCGTACCTGGCGGCGGAGCTGTCCGGGGAGCAACTGTCACGCATCATCGCCGCCTACAGGGATCGATGGCAGGTACAACGCTTCTTTGACAAAATGCCTGATCCGACCGACCATCCGGCCTTCCATCTCTATCCGGTCGAAAACGTATCTGTGGAGCTAGGGACTGAACCCCAGACTCTCTGATGCTTCGTACCGGCCAGATCTGTTGCCATCGGCAAACCGCTACCACCAGCAGTACCAGCACAAGAACCCGGGAGGCTACTGCGGCATCGGCGGGACCGGGGTTGAGCGCCTCGTGAGACTGACCTCCGGCGACGCGTAGACCTGCGAAGACAGCCGAAACCTGGCCCAGGTCGGCCCGGTCCGTCCGGTGTCGATTTGGGACTGGTGTCGTTTTCGGCGAGGAGTTTCATTACAGGGTTAAAGGCGGTTCGCTGCGGGGCCCGCCGGGTGCGCTGGTCGGGCCGCGTGCCCGGCTGCGGCGCTCCGGCCGGTCCGGCGTGACCAGCGAGGCCGACACCGCGCCCGGCGCGCCGGCCGTCGAGCTCGGGGCCATCCTCGACGGCCAGGACAGGCCGGTCGGCTCGTTCAGGGTCCCGCTGGCCACCCTCAACCGGCACGCGTTCGTCACCGGCGCCACCGGCTCCGGCAAGTCCCAGACCGTCAGGCACCTGCTGGAACAGCTCACCGGCGCGGGCGTCCCGTGGCTGGCCATCGAGCCGGCGAAGTCCGAGTACGCCTCGATGGGCGGCCGGATCGAGCACCTCGCCCCGGTGACCGTGATCAACCCGTCCGCCCCGGAGAGCGTGCCGTTCAGCGTGAACCCGCTCGCTCCCGAACCCGGCTATCCGGTCCAGGCCCACATCGACATGGTCCGGGCGCTGTTCATGGCGGCCTTCGACGCCGAGGAGCCGTTCCCGCAGATCATGTCGCTCGCCCTGCAGCGGGTGTACGAGGCCAACGGGTGGGACGTGGTCACCGGCTGGGCCGCTCCCGGCGCCGCCGTGCGGCCCGCCGTGCCGACCCTCGAACAGCTGCAGCGGCACGCGATGGAGGTGATCAAGGAGATCGGCTACGGGCGGGAGGTCCAGGCCGATGTGGAGGGCTTCATCTCGCTGCGGCTGCGGTCGCTCCGGGTCGGCTCCGCCGGCCGGTTCTTCGAGGGCGGCCACCCCGCCGACATCGGCGACCTGCTCCAGCGCAACGTGGTGCTCGCGATCGAGGACGTCGCCAACGACGAGGACAAGGCGTTCCTGATGGGCACGCTGATCATCCGGATCGTGGAGCACCTGCGGATGCGGGCCAGGAAGGAGCGGAGCAGCGGGCTGAAGCACGTCATCGTGATCGAGGAGGCGCACCGGCTGCTCCGCGACCGGGGCGCGGGGCGGGCCAGCACGCACGCCGTCGAGCTCCTGGCGGGCATGCTCGCCGAGATCCGCGCGTACGGCGAGGGCATCGTGGTCGCCGAGCAGATTCCCACGAAACTGGTCTCCGACGTCGTGAAGAACACCGCGCTGAAGGTCATCCACAGGCTCCCCGCCGAGGACGACCGCCGACTGGTCGGGGCGGCGACGAATCTGAGCGAGGAGCAGTCCCGGCAGGTCGTCTCGCTCCCGCCCGGCGTCGCCGCGGTCTTCGCCGACGGCATGGACCGGCCGCTCCGCATCCAGGTGCCGCTGGGCGAGGACCGCGAGCGCCCGGTCCCCGGCCACACGCCGCCCATCTGCGGCCGCCGCTCGGCGGCGTGCGGGCAGGAGTGCCGCAACGGCCGGGCGTGCACGCTGGTCGAGCTGCGCGAGGCGGACCTGCTCGCCGAGGCGCCCGAGTGGGCCTGGCTGCGGATCTGGACGGACACGCTGGTGCTGGCGTTCTGTACCAACAGGCCGGCGCCCGGGGTGCCCCGGGCACTGGCCGACCTCTGGGCGGAGCTCCCGGCACGGCGGCGCGAATGCCTGCTGGCCACGACCGCCGAACGGTGCGTGGGCCGCCGCGCGTGGTCGTTGCGGACCGTCCACGACCCGGCCAAGCTGACCGAGCAGGTCGCCGCGATCGCGACCAGGCTGCTCGGTCCCGACCGCGACCCCGGCGAGCGGCCCGGACCCGCCTGGGTCATCCCGCAGGTGCGGTGGCTGCATGAGGTGGACCGGCTCTTCCCGCACGGCCAGCCCGCGCCCAACCCGCGCGGCTCCGCGCCGGTCATGGAGTACGCCCTGTTCAACCGTCCCGCGGGCGGCTCCGAGCTGCTCGGCCACCGGGCCAAGGCGCTCCGCCACCACCCGCTCTCCATGGAGGTGGACCGCAACCGGGAACTGGCCTGGCGGGTGATCCTCGGCGACGACGAGCGCGAGAGTGTGGAGCGCGACATCCTCACGGTCACCATCGGCATCGACCCGGCCGAGCGGCTCCGGCACGTGGCCCAGACGATGGGGGCAGGCTGGCTGGAGAGCGTGCTGTCGTGGCCGCACCGGTTCGTGCTGCCGTTCGACGCCGATTCGCAGGAACCCGTCGAACTCGCGTTCGCCGAGCAGTGAGGCGTGGCCGGGAGGGATATCCGGCCACATCTCCCGCTGTGGAGCCTGTGGAGTCCGTTCCCGCCGTATGGTGAGAGCGGTCTGGTCTGCGGCCTTTACGCTTGACCATCACCGGCCGGGGTGTGTGACGTGCCGTCCGGGGGTGGGGGTGCCGAAGCCCGGCTAAGATCTGCGGCATGAACGATTCGGCGATTCCGGTCCCGCGGCCGGGCTGGCTGGCCGCCGGGTCGTCCCGCGAACGGTCGCCAAGCGAGGAGACGGCATGACTCAGCTTCCGCTGCGGGCGCAGCTCGCCACCGCTCTCGGCCGGACGGCCGCGACACTGTCCCGGGTCACCGGACGCGGAGACGGGTCGGTGATCGGAGGCCGGGTCAGCATGCTCCTGGAGCCCGACCTGCTGCGCCAGCTGGCACGAGACCGCAAGCTCGCGCTGGTGAGCGCGACCAACGGCAAGACCACGACGACCCGCCTGATCACCTCCGCGCTGTCGGATCTCGGCGACGTCGCCACCAACGCCTTCGGCGCCAACATGCCCGCCGGGCACGTCTCGGCACTGTCGTCGGCCAAGCACGCCCCGTACGGGGTGCTTGAGGTCGACGAGAAGTACCTGCCCGAGGTGATCGACACCACCGGCGCCGGGGTCATCTGCCTGATGAACCTCAGCCGGGACCAGATGGACCGGGCGGGCGAGATCTGGCTGCTCGCCCAGAAGTGGCGGCGGGCGCTGGCCGGCAAGAACACCCATGTGATCGCCAATGCCGACGACCCGCTGGTGACCTGGGGCGCCTCCACCGCGGCCTCGGTCACCTGGGTGTCGGCCGGGCAGCCGTGGAAGGAGGACTCCTGGTGCTGCCCCGAGTGCGGCGGCCCCCTTGACCGCAAGGGCATGGAGTACGTTCCGCCGGGCAGCCTCGGCTCCGGTGCCTCCTCGCAGGCCGGGGAGAACGACTGGGCCTGCCGCGAGTGCACCTTCCGGCGGCCTGAGCCGTCCTGGGTGCTCGACGACGACGCGGTGATCGACCCGCGCGGGCAGCGCTGGGTGCTGGACATCCAGCTCCCCGGACGGGCCAACCGGGCCAACGCGGCGATAGCGCTGGCCACCGCCGAGGCGTTCGGGCTGCCCGTCGAGCGGGCGCTGCCCCGGTTGCGCGAGGTCAGGTCGGTCGCCGGCCGCTACACCACCGTGGAGCGCGACGGACGGCACGCCCGGCTGCTGCTGGCCAAGAACCCGGCCGGCTGGCTGGAGGCCTTCGACGTGCTCGACTCCTCGCTGCCGGTGATCCTCTCGGTCAACGCCCAGGGCCCCGACGGCCGCGACACCTCATGGCTGTGGGACGTCGACTACCGCGTGCTGCGCGGCAGGCCGGTCTTCGTGACCGGTGAGCGGCGGCTCGACCTCGCGCTCCGGCTGGATGTGGCGGACGTGCCGTTCCAGCTGGCCGGATCGTTCGAGCAGGCGCTCGGCGCGCAACCGCCGGGCAAGGTCGACGTGATCGCCAATTACACCGCCTTCCAGCAGATTCGATCGGAGTTCGGTCGTGCAGTCTGACAGCGCTCTACGCCTTGTCTGGATTTATCCGGACCTGTTGAGCACGTACGGCGACCAGGGCAACGTCCTGGTCCTGGAGCAGCGCGCCCGGCGCCGCGGCATCCCGGTCGAGACCGTGCACGTGCGCTCGGCCGACCCGGTCCCGGAGAGCGGTGACATCTACCTGATCGGCGGCGGCGAGGACCGGCCGCAGATCCTGGCTTCCGAGCGGCTCCGGCGTGACGGCGGCCTGCACCGGGCCATCCAGCGGGGCGCGGCCCTGCTGGCCGTGTGCGCGGGCTACCAGATCGTGGGCACCACCTTCGGCGGCGAGGAGGGGCAGCCGGTCGACGGCATCGGCCTGATCGACATCTCCAGCGGCCGTGGTGCGGGCCGGGCCGTCGGCGAGCTGGCCGGGGAGGCGGACCCGGCGCTCGGCATCCCGACGCTGACCGGCTTCGAGAACCACATGGGCGTCACCCGGCTCGGGTCCGGTGTCCGGCCACTGGCACGTACGGCGGTCGGCACGGGTAACGGCGACGGCACCGAGGGCTGCTACACCGGCAAGATCGTCGGCACCTACCTGCACGGTCCGGCGCTCGCCCGTAACCCCGGCCTCGCCGACCTGCTGCTCACCTGGGCGGTGGGCGCCCAGTTGCCGCCGATCGACGACTCCTGGTTCGAGCGCCTCCGCGAGGAGCGCCTGGCCGCGGTGCTGCCCGGCTGACGCCGGAAACCGGCCGTCCGGCCTTGCCGGGCGGCCGGAGGGCGTGCCTCACCAGGCGGCGTTCAGTAGACGAGAGCCTGGACGCCTTCGCCCAGGACCTCCTCGACGAACGTGGGGGCGCCCGCGATGCGAATGCCCTCGATCACGTCGTCGACCGTTATGTCGCGCCGGGCCGCGCACTGGGTGCACAGCGTCACCCTGCCGCCGGCGAGCACCGCGTCGAGCAGGTCGCCGAGCTGGGCGGCGTGCGGGAGGGTGAACTCCTTCGCCCGTCCGGGGAGGGCGAACCACGCGGACTCGCCGGTCAGCCAGAGCGAGACGGGGACTCCGCTCGCCAACGCCGCCGCGGCCACCGTGAACGCCTGGTTGCAGCGCTCGGGTGAGTCTTCGCCGGCGGTAACCTTGATCACCAGTGATCGTGCCATGTCCGAAGCCTATGCGGGTCCGCCTCGCGGGCGCGAACCATATCAGGGCGGTTCCAGGTCCTGTTTCCCGGATCTTCTGCCCACCGCGGTCGGTCGGGCGGCGCCGCACCGCGTTGCCGCCGGTCACCGCGGCACGCCGCCGCTCCCTTTGCCGCTCTGCGGGGCACCACCTGACCGGCCCTCACCACGGCGAGCGTCGCGCGACAGGGCCTAGGCTCGGACCCATGGACGTTCCCGAACTGCATCCCGATCTTGAGCCGATCGCCTTCCTCGTGGGCGTGTGGGAAGGCGCCGGCGTCGGGGGATATCCGACGATCGAGAGTTTCAACTTCGGCCAGGAAATCGTCTTCGGCCACAACGGCAAGCCGTTCCTGACCTACAACAGCCGCACCTGGCTGCTCGACGAGGCGGGCAACAAGGTCCGCCCGCTGGGCGTCGAGACCGGTTTCTGGCGCCAGCTCCCCGGGCGTCAGCTGGAGGTGTGCCTGTCACATCCCACGGGCATCGTGGAGGTCTACGTCGGTGAGGTGGTCTTTCACAAGATCGAGCTGCATACCGACGTGGTGGCCCGCACCGCCACCGCCAAGGAGTACACCGGAGGCCACCGCCTCTACGGCCTGGTCAACGGCAACCTGATGTGGGCGTACGACATGGCGGCCATGGGCCAGCCGATTCAGTCCCACATCTCGGCCGAGCTCAAGCGGGTCGGTGACTTCGTCCCCGACGCCGGGTGAATTCCCGAAGGGGCGCGAGCCGGGTACCGGATGAGCGCTCCTGCTCGCACCCGGGGGCGACAGAGGCAGGGCGCTGACTACGCTCTGTGCAATGAGTACTCCCTTCACCCCCGAAGCGGTCGAGGCCATCAAGCGCCACATGAACGACGATCACGCTGACGACGCGCTACTGATCTGCAAGGGCCTCGGCGGACAGCCCGAGGCCACCGGTGCGACGACGACCGGTGTCGACGCCGAGGCGATCGAGTTCGCCGCCGTGGTCGGCGGGCTTGAGGTTCCGGTCCGGGTCCCGTGGAGCAGCACGCTGACCGAACGCGCGCAGGTCCGTACGGAGGTCGTCCGCCTCTATCGGGACGCCTGTGCGGCCCTCGGCGTCCCTGCCCGCGGCGAGCACTGACCGGGAGCCGCCCCGATCCGGGAGCCCGCCGGCCGGCGTCGAGCACGACGGCCGTGAGGATCGGCAACGGACCGGTCACCGGAGCCGATCCCGGTCGCGGACCTTCGCCTTCCACTGCCCCGGGGCACTGTCCGGAGCCTGCCCCGGGGCACCGCCCTGGAGGTGCCGGCCGGAAGCCGGGGCCGGTGATTACGGCGCTGGCCGGGGGTTTTATTCGGATGACCTTATTCGTTGGCTTTTTCCGGCCTTTCATACCTTGAATGCATTTTCGCGCTGAACTTCCAGCTGGAGGAGGCCACGAAGGGGCAAGTCCGAAAACAGGAGAGGCTGATGGGGCCGTTGGTGACAGTCGGGTCAATGTCAGGACTGATCATGGCATTCGTGGAAAGCTCCCAGATGCTGAAATTTCCTGAAATAAGGAGGCGCGGTGAAACCGCGAGCCCTTGTGCTGGCGCCAATGCGAGGTCCGGAGTGGGACCGTCTGAGAGAGCTGATCGACGTCCACTACGACCCGGCTGAGCACGGTCCGTACCAGGCTGCCGACCTCGCTCGGCGGCTCGCGGACATCGGGGCGCGCATCCTCATCACCGAGTCCGACGAGGTCGCGGGCCCGGTGCTGGATCTTCCCCTGCTGGTGGTGGGCTGTGCCCGCGGCGACGCGGGGAACGTGGACCTCGGCGCGGCCACCGACAGGGGCATTCCCGTCGTCTGCGCCCCGGGGCGCGACGCCGACGCGGTGGCCGAGCTCACCCTCGCCCTGATCCTCGCGGTGACCCGCCGGGTGGCGGTCGGCGACCGGGAGATCCGCTACGGCATGGTCTCCTACCGGCGGCACCGCGCGTGGGAGCTCGCGGGCCGGACCGTCGGCCTGATCGGCTACGGGGCGGTCGGCCACGCGGTGGCCTGGCGGATGAGGGGGCTGGGCATGCGCGTCATGGTCTACGACCCCGAGGCGGCGGAGAACCGGTACGGCCTCGACGTCCTGCTGGCCCAGGCCGACGTCGTCTCCTTACACGCCACCGCGTCCGCGAGGCCGCTGATCGGCGCTGTGGAGTTCGCCGCGATGAGGACCGGAGCGATCTTCGTCAACACCTCCGACGCGGCCCTGCACGACATGGACGCTCTCGTCGGAGCGTTGAAGGCGGGCCATCTGGGCGGCGCGGCCCTCGACAGGTTCGCCGGGGACTGGCTCGACCCGTCCCACCCGCTCGCCGACATGGACAATGTGGTGCTCACCCCGCACCTGGGCTCGGGGACCTACGACACCGAGATCAACCACACCCGGATGATCTGCGAGGACATCGTCAGGATCCTCGGCGGGGAAAGCCCGCTGCACTGCGCCAATCCTGGTTTCCAGGGGTGACCCCCAGCCCCTCGGCCCCGAGGGTGTCACGGTCCCGGGTCCGTGCACCGCGGCTTGACGGGAGGCGACCGCGACACGATCTGGAGTCGTACGGGAAAGGCGCGTCCCGGCCCGGGGCGGAGGGCCTGGAAAGAGGAGTGCCGGAAAGGGAAGAACCCCGGGCCGCTTCCTCCTGGCTGAGCAGGAGGGCCGGTGGACCAAAGGCGGGATTGCCCGCCCCCGGCGGCCCGGGGTTCCGGTGATTGTCGTGGATTCGCCGAACGTCGCCAGACGCCCGGACAGAGTCCGGTCGCGGCGTCCTAGCGGACAGCCACCTCGCTAGCCCAACTATGATCAACCATTGTTCGGACCACCTCCTTTCGGCGTGCCTGTACGTTATGAAATCTCATGCCGCCGAGGCAAATGAATATTCTCCATCCCGCCGAACTGAGGCTCCGGCCCCAGAGCCGATCCCCTGACCAGGTCCGATGTGGCCTGATGGGAGCGAGGGGCGGGCAAACGATCACAGTTGCTCCGCCGTTGCCAACTCTGGACAAGGCTGCGGTGCATGACGCCATGCGCCATGCGAGCCCCTGGTCTTCGTGAGGGGCCTCGGGGATCGCCGCCGGTCCGGGCCGGAGTTCAGGGCAGGAATCACCGAGCTGCCTCGGTGCGGGGTCCGTCCGGCCGGCCAGGTGGGACGATTAGGATTAATGCCACTTTAATCATAAATTATCCCATCTGGAACATACGGCCAAGATACTTTCGCTCGTAGCGCCTTGTGATCTTTCTAGTGTCAGGAGGCCGGTAGTTGGCCGATCCCGACTCCGTAGGCAATCCGTCAACCATGGCTTACAACCACGATCAGCTGCAGAATCAGGCGGGGCTCGGCTTTGCCGACGTCAGCAGTGATCTTGGCGCCGTGGTCAAACGCGCCCTTGAGGACTTACAGGCCATCGGCCCCCTGTCGAGCGGGGAGGAGGTGGACCAGCGGTTTCTCGAATGGTTCACCCCCAAATGCGAACAGATGCTGACACTGACGGCCGACCTCGCCGGCGCCTACGATGACATCGGAAAAGGGCTGATCGCGATGAGCCGCAACGTGTCGGAGATCGACTGGGGCTTGGCGAAGAGTCTGGACGCGGTGCCGGACTACACCGACGACGGCCCGGTGAAGCGGGCCGAATCATGATCCCGACGAAGGCTCTTACCATGGTCGGCCTCACCGGGTTGGGCTCCATGGCGGCGCTGAAGATCTACGCCGGCGTCACGGCTCCCGAGATCCCCCCCGAAAAGCTGCGGGAGGTCGCGAAGGTCTTCTTCCGGCTGGCCGACGAGATCGACGGCGGAAGCGGGAAGGACGGCATCGCGGATCAGGCCGACGCGCTGGCCGTCTCGGTGTGGAAGAACTCGGGGAACGAGGGCCAGGGCAGCGAGGGCCAGAGCATCGAGGCGTTCCGCCGCGTCTATCAGGACGCCGTGTCCGTCTACGTGCCACAGCTCGCCAAGGACTGCCGGATCGTGGCCATCGGCTGCGAGGCGTACGCGGAACAGATCGAGGAGGTCAAAAAGGGCTTCGCCGTTTACGAGGATCTGATCTTGCAGATCGTGTGGCTCGTGGCGTTCCAGCCGATGACGACCGCCCTCTACGGGTTCGCCGCCGCGCGGATCGCCGCACTGGCCGCGGCGGCGAGAGGCCTGCAGACCGCCTTCGCCATGAACGCGGCGAGAATCATGGCGATGGCCGTGCCGAAGTACGCCATGACCACGCTTCTCTACATGGCGGTGGACGGCGCGGCCTACGCGGCCGGGTCGATGGGACTGACCAAGCTCGTCCAGCTCGGCAACGACCAGCCGACGGGTTCGGGGAAGGAGAACGCCGCCGAGTTCGGCAAGATCGTTGGAGCGAACGGCGCGTACGTCCTCGCCTACGACCTGGCCAAGGTACCCCTTGGCAGTGCGCCGACCACTCGCGGCATCGAGCTGGGCGCACGCCTGTTCGGCTCGGGCGCCGGCTTCACCCCCACCTACAACCTGTTGGACGACAACGGCAAGGTCATGCCCACGGACGAGGAGTGGATGACCAAAATCACCGGGCACGGCCTGCGCTCGGTCATCTTCCCGCCCGGGTGGAAATTCAAATAGCGAAGGAGCACACCGTGGATCGCCCGAACGACGCGACACTGCGCGTGATGGAGGACGGCCTGAGTGATCTCACAGGCAAGGGTGAGGCGGCGGACGCGATGATCCAAGCCGTCACCGACTCGGCGGGCCGGCTCCTGAAGCTCACCTTGAACCCGCGCGTCATGCGGATGGACAGCCAGAAGCTGGCGGAGGAGCTCTGCCTGGCCGTACAGCGGGCGCAGCTGGACGGGGAGCGCAGGACGCGAGAACTGGTCGGTGAAGCGCTCGGCTCGCCGGCACCGGGAAATCTGACCGATCGCGCGCAGTTCTGGGACGGGCTGCGGGGGCTGCGGGAATCCTTCGACCAGTCGATGACGGAGCGGGTGGAGAAGGTCGCGCGGCGGCTCCAGGACCTGGACTAGCTTCTTGGGCCCGGCCTTCGGGGCTGTCCGGCGTACGTGTTCCGTGGCGGAGGGCGTTCACCGACATGGCGACTGCTCCTAGACTCTGGACATGACCGAGACGTCGTGGCATGAGGAACTGCGGGCCCGTGGTTACCGGGTCACTCCGCAACGCCAGCTGGTGCTTGAGGCGGTCAAGGCCTGCGAGCACGCCACCCCGGAGGAGATCTGCAACCGGGTGCGGGAGACCGCTCGCGGGGTGAACATCTCGACCGTCTACCGGACCCTTGAGCTCCTTGAGGAGCTCGGCATGGTCACCCACTCCCATCTCGGGCACGGTGCCCCCACCTACCACCTGACCTCCGAGGCCGATCACGTGCATCTGGTCTGCCGCGGCTGCGGGGAGATCAGCGAGGTCAGTCCGGATCTGGTGGAGAGCTTCGTCGACAACCTCGACCAGAAGCTCGGGTTCGTCACCGATGTGCACCACCTGACGGTCTTCGGCCGCTGCCGGAACTGCCGCTAGCGGCGGGAACCCGGCCGCCACCTTCGCGGACGCGGCCGGCCGGCGACCGCGCCGGCGCCGCGGCGGAGGCACACCCGGCCGCGGGGAACCCGGATCGAGGCGTGATCAGCGGAGCGTCGGCACCTCGCCGCCCTCCGCCCACTCGACGCCGACTCCGCGCAGGCCCGCCGCCCACGGACCGGCCGTCTCGGCCAGCGCGGCCGCGTCCGGCGGCGTGCGGCCGAGCCCTATCGCGAACCGGGCCATTCCCGGCCCGGTCTCGAACGGCCGGGGCCAGGCGTGCGCGTCCCGTGCCCCCGCGCGTTCCAGGGAGGTGAGCAGCGCACGCATCCGGCCCCGGATGCGGCCCAGCGTCACGGCGAACCGCTCGGCCCGCTCGTCCCGCACGGTCACCACCGCCCACGCGGCGTGCCGCCGGTGCGACGGCGGCGCCGACAGCAACTCCTCCCGGGGGCTCCGGCCGGTCCGCGCCGCCTCCTCCACGATCTCCCAGGCGGTGTAGAGCTCCTGTGCCAGCAGATCCCGCCCGCCGGCGCCGACCTGTTCACTGCACAGGCGGACGGGGGCCGTGGGGGTCGTGACCGACACGGCCGCGCCGGACCCTCCGTCCGGCGGCCCGCCCGGCGGCCCGTCCGGTGCCTCCGGCCACAGGCCGACCGGCCGGCGCCAGTCCCATGCGGCCCAGGTACCGAAGAAGTGCCGGAGCAGGTCGCCGGGAGGAAGATCCCCGGATTCGCACACCGTCCGCGCCGCGAGGATGGTCCAGGCCAGGCCCGGCAACCCGCCGAACGGGGCCGAGTCCAGCCCGCGCGCCCTCGCCCATGCCTTCACCTCCCGGGCCAGCCCGGCGAAGGCGGCGCGGTTCGCGCCGACCGCGGCGAGCACGGCGTCGGCGTCGCTGACCGCGCTCAATGCGATCGCCGAGGCCTCGTCCAGCTCCGTACGGCGCGACACCGCCTCGGCGGGGGTGACGCCCGTGACCGCCACGACGGCCAGATCGACGTCCAGACCGTCGATCCGCAACCGGAGGCCGGGCACCCTGGCGCCGATCACACTCCGCAGCCCGATCGCCTCCGGCAGTGCCGCCCGCACCCGCGCCTCGACGTCCGCGGGGGCGACCGGCGCGGGCAGCGCCGCCACCAGGTCCAGGTCCGCGTCGGCCAGGGCGCAGCCCAGGCGTCGCGACCCGGTGACGTGAACGACCCCCTCGGCCAGCGAGACCCGCAGCCGCGCCACGACCTCCCGTGCCACGGCGGCGCCGTGACGCTCCCGCGCCTCGGAGCCGTCCGCGCCGTCCGCGCCGTCCTTTCCCGATCCCGGGGCGTCCCCGGGGCCGTCGGGCGCGCGTGTTCCGTGGTCGAGCCAGCGCACCTCGCCCGTTCCGAGAGCGACGGTCGCCCGGGGCCGCATGGGCTCCTCACCCCGGCGTGACAGCAGGACCAGCTCGCCGACCCGCACCGGCCCGCCGCCCAGCCGCGCCGCGCAGTCGGCGACGAGCCGTTCGGGATCCCGGACCCTTCCCAGGGTCAGGTGCGGGGTGTAGCCCGTGGAGCGGCCCCGGCAGCGGGGGAACCCGCGCTCCAGCGCGTGCTGTTCGCCCGCGTCGAGCGCTACTACACCGCGGTCGAAAAGCAGCTCGGGCTCGGGCGGACACCTCCCAGACCCACCCGGCCCGCGGCGGTC
>NZ_JBEXUE010000178.1:0-18154 GCF_040614275.1 Streptosporangium sp. NPDC006013 | reverse complement strand
GCCCGGTGACCGGGTGCTGGTGCAGGGCGCCGGGGGCGGGGTGGCCACGGCCGCGATCCTGCTGGCCCGCGCCGCGGGACTGTGGGTGCGCGTGGTCACGCGGGACCCCGCCAAGGCCGGACGAGCCGCCGAGCTCGGCGCGCACGAGGTCGTCATGTCCGGGGCGCGGCTGCCGTCCGACTGCGACGTCGTCCTCGACACCGTGGGGCAGGCCACCTGGAAGTCCTCTCTCGCCGCGGTACGCCCGGGCGGCACCGTGGTGCTCTCCGGCGCGACCACCGGCTTCGACGCGCCGACCAACCTGGCCCGGCTCTTCTCCCGGCAGATCAACGTGCTCGGCTCGACGATGGGCACCCGGACCGAACTCGAGGACCTCATCGGGTTCCTCGTCGCCGGCGGCGTCCGGCCGCTGGTGGACTCGGTGGCGCCGCTCGACTCGGCTCGTGAGCAGTTCTCCCGGCTGCTCTCCGGCCAGGTGTTCGGCAAGGTCGTGGTCGAGCCATGAGCTACGTTCAGGTCAGCCGCCGGGGTTCGGCGTTGTGGGCACGCCTGGACCGGCCGGAGCGGGCGAACGCCCTCGGCCCTGAGATCGTCGCCGGGCTGACCCGGTGGCTCGCCGACGGAGCGGCCGACCCGGCGGTGCGGACCCTGGTCGTCACCGGAACCGGCAGGGCGTTCTGCCCCGGGGCCGACGTCCGGGCCTCCGCCGCCCTGCGGGACGCGGACTCCCGCCTGGCCTTCCTGGAGAGCGGACGCGATCTGATGGCGGCGATCGAGGAGTCACCGCTGCCGGTGATCGCCGCGGTGAACGGGGCCGCGTTCGCCGGCGGGCTGGAGCTGGTCCTCGCGTGCGACCTCGTGATCGCGTCACAGGACGCGGTCTTCGGGGACCTGCACCTGCCACACGGGCGAATCCCGGCCTGGGGCGGCTCCGCGCGGCTGGTCCGCGCGGTGGGAGCCGCGCGCGCGACCCGGATGCTGCTCCTCGGCGAACGGTTCAGCGCCGCCGAGATGACCGAGTTCGGCCTGGTGAGCCGGACGGTTCAGGGAAGCCTGCTGGTGCAGACCGTCGACGAGGCGGCACGGGTGCTGGCCGGATACGACCGGACCGCCGTGGCGGAGATGACCGCGCTCATCCGGTCGGTCCGCCGGCAGACACCGCCGGAGGCGCTCCAAACCGAGTGGGCGCACTTCCAGCGGCACTTCACCGGCCACGGCGACCCCGGAGCCGTCACGATCCGTCGCTGAGCGGCCGGGGCGCGGTCACTCCCGGTGCTGCTCGCGCGTCACGGCGCGGCCGGTCAGAAAGGACAGCGCGAGCAGCCCGACCACGGCAAGGCAGACGAGTCCGGAGACACCCAGGGCCTGCCGTGCCCCGACCAGGTTGGCGAACCAGCCGAAGATCGGCGCCCCCACCGGGACCCAGACGAAGAAGGCGATCACGTACAGCGCCATCATGCGCCCCTGGACGTTCGCGGGTGAGCGCAGTTGCAGCGCCGAGACGGCCGAGGTGCCGAACACCTGCATCGTCACACCCGCGACGAACAGCCCGGCGGCCAGGATGAGCCCTGACGGGAGCGTGGACACCAGCACCGTCACCGCGGCGAAGACCGCCGACCAGGCGAGCAGGATCCGGTTGGTCGGCTCGGACCTCAGCGACGCCGCCAGCCCCGCCCCCACGATGCCGCCGGCCCCGATCATCGCCGTCAACGCGCCGAAGCTCCCCGCCGCGTCCTTCTCCGTGGAGTCCACCAGCAGCGGGATGGCCAGTTGCAGGTGGGTCATGCCGATGCCGAGCATCAGCCCTCCCAGCAGCGGCACGAGATAGGCCGGAGCGCGCAGGTCCGCGAGACCCCGGCGACCGCCCGCGGGCTCCTCCGCCTCCGCCTTCTCGCCGCCGGGCAGCGGGCGCACCCTCACCAGCGCGAGGCAGGAGACCAGGCCGAACAGCGCGACGACGGCGAACACCGCGGCGGTGCCGGAGAAGGCGATGACGCCGCCGGCCAGGGCGGGCCCGGCGACACGCGCGAGCTGGAAGACGGCGCCGTTCAGCCCGACCGCCGCGGCCAGGAACCGGTACGGGACGAGCTGCCGGGGGTAGGCCAGCCGCACGGGCGCGTCCAGCGCTCCCGGGACGCCCAGCAGGACGGCGAAGAGGTAGGCGATCGGCAGCGTCACGGCGTCACCGGCGATCAGCACCGCGAGGACGACACTGGCCAGCACGACGACGCTCTGCGTCATCAGCATGATCCGGCGCTTGTCGAACCGGTCGCCGAGCGCGCCGCCGCTCAGCCCCAGCAGGATCATCGAGATGTACTGCAGGCCGGTCACCACGCCGACCGCCACGCCGTCACCACCGGAGATCTGGACGACGAGCCACACGTGGGCGGTGCGGTGCATCCACATCGCGCCGTTGCCCAGCACCTGGGCGAGGGCGAACCAGCGATAGCTCACCACGGCGAGCGCCCGGAAGGGCGAACCGCGCTCGGCCGTCACGATGCCCGGCGCCACGGCGGCACAGGCCGTACCGCGCCGTCAGGGGCGCCGGCCGTCACCGTGGCCGACGTCACCACGATCCGCATCGCGCCCACTCTCCGACCGGCGGCTGGTTCCACCCGTCGGCCTCGCGCGGCACCGGCGGCGGCCGGCGCGACGGCGTGGCACCTTCCCAGGCCTCGTCCGGCACCGCTGATGACGGCCACCCGGCCCGCGCACATGCTCACTGACGCACCGTCCTCTTCTCCGCTGATCCCCACCACATATGCCGGTCCTGGAGACCGCGGGCGATGATGCCGAGCTGGATCTCCGACGTCCCCTCCACCACGGTCAGGTTCCGCGCGTCGCGGTAGAACCGTTCCGCCGGGTGTCCGGCGACGCTTCCCGCGGCACCGAAGATCTGCGTGGCCAACCCGGACACCCGTACCGCGCACTCGGTGGCGTGCAGTTTCGCCACGGCCAGTTGCCCGGCCGAATCCGGCCCGCTGTCGCCGCTCTCCACCAGGGCCGCGGCCCGGTAGGTCAGCAGCCTGGCCGCCTCGACATCGGCGGCCGCCCGGGCCAGTTCCCACTGGATCCCCTGTTGCCGGATCAGCGCCACCCCGTTGACCTGGCGCGTTTCCGCGTAGCGCACCGCGTGCATCAGGGCCGCCTCGGCGAGGCCGAGCCCGCGCGCGGCGACGACGGGGCGCATGGTCGCCAGCGAGCGCAGCAAAGGGCCGAGCCCGGTGATACCCGGCAGCATGGCGTCGCCGGGAACGCGCACGCGGTCGAGTCCGATGTCCCCCAGGCTCATTCCCCGGACCGACGAGCGGGGATGGAGCCGGAGGCTCAGCCCCGGGACGTCCCGGTCCACGATGAAGGCGCGCAGCGCGTCCGGCCGTCGTTCGGCGCGATCGGCCGTGGTCGCGACCACCACGTACCAGTCGGCCTCGTCCGCTCCGGAGACCCAGCTCTTGTGACCCGAGAGCAGCCAGCCGTCGCCGTCCGGCTCGGCGCGGGTGGACACACCCAGCACATCGCTACCGGCCTGCGGTTCGGACATGCAGAACGAGCCTCTGCTCCGGCCCCGTCCCAGGGGGATCAACCGCTCCCGTCGCTGCTCCGGCGTCCCCCCAAGGAGCAGGGGCGCCGCGGGCAACCGGGACAGCAGCAGCATCAGGCCCGCCGCGCTCGAGTACTGCGCCATCACCTCGGTGGCGTGAGTGAGCGCGGCGACCCCCCGGGGGGCGTGGCCGTCGGGACCACCGAGCTCGGGCGGCAGGCTGAGAGCCAGCAGCCCTTCCGCGGCGAATCTCCGGTAGACGTCCTCGGGGTAAAGGCCGTCGGCGTCGATCTCGGCGGCCCGTGGTCGGACCGCGTCCACGGCGATCTCATGAAGGCGGTCACGGAAGGAGCCGAAGTCTTGGAACATCATCACCTGTCCTTAGATACCGACCAGATGGTATGATCGGGCGCACATCCCCGTCAACGTCCGGGTCGTGATCGGCCGGGCGGCCGTCAGGCCGAGAAGGAGACCATCATGACCGTGGCCCCCCAGCAGAATGGCGTGCTCCGCGGCATCGCCGTCGCGGTCCAGGACACCGCCGCCGCCGAGAGGCTGCTGGGCCGCGTGACGGACCTCCCGGTCACCGTCAGGGACGGCGCCCGCTGGACCGCGCTGGACGCGGGTGGGGTCACCGTGGCCCTGACCGTGGCCGAGGAGTTGCCCGGCGGCGCGACGGTGAGCCTCAACGTCAAGGTCGCCGATGTCGCGGCCGCGCACGACCTGCTGATCGCCGCCGGCGCGCTGTCCGTCACGGCACCGGCCCTGACCGCGCACGAGGAACGGGCCGCGGTCCGGCTCGGCGACTCCGTGGTGCTCTCGATCTACCGGTCGCTCCCCCGGCAGGCCTGACCGGCGGGCCCGGGGCCGGGTCGCTCCCGGCCCGCACCGGCCTCGGCCTCAGGAGTCCCGAGGCACCCAGCTCTCGGTGGACACCCCGTTCCGGTCGAGTCGCGCCAGGCGGCCGAGCGTCTCGAGATGGACGAGGTGCGACATGGTCTCCGCGACGGCGGCCCGGACCATCGCGGAACCGAACCGCTCCAGGGGCCGTGACCAGCCGATGCGCCGCGTCACCTGCCAACCGGACACCCCGGGGTCCGCGCGGACCACCGACTCCACCTCGTCGAGGCGCAGGTCGTGGTGGCCGGCCAGGAAGTCGGTCCTCTCGTGCAGTCCGGAGAACCGGTTCTCATGCCCCGGCAGCACCTCCTCTACGTCGAGCGCGGCCACCTTTCGCAGGGAGGCCAGGAAGTCCCCCAGGACATCCGACTCCTCGGCCGGGTGCACACCGACACCCGGCGTGATCCGCGGCAGCACGTGATCACCGGAGAACAGCAGCCGGTGCCCGGTGTCGTACAGGCAGAGATGCCCCTGCGTGTGACCTGGAGTCCACACCGCCCGCACCGACCACCCGGGCAGATCCAGCATCGCCCCGTCGGGCACCCCCGTGACCGGAGCGGTCCAGGACCCCTCGGATGAGGGGGCGCTGGCGGCCAGCATCTCCTCGACCCGCGCCGAAGGCACGCCCCAGCGGGGATAGGTGGCCTCGAGCGCTCGCCGGAAGTTCAGCGGGCCGCTCCTGCCGCCCCGCAGCCGTCCCGCCTCCAGCTCGTGCACCAGCACGCCGGCCCCCGACACGCCCGCCACCCGGTAGGCGAGGCCGAGATGGTCGGGATGGGCATGGGTGACGACCACCTTGCGCACCTCGTCAAGACGCCGTCCCAGGAAGGTCAGTCCGTCTCGCAGGCTCCGCCAGGACTCCTCGCTGTCCCAGCCCGCGTCCACGAGCGCGATGCCACCGCCCGCCAGTTCGAGGACATAGACGTTGACCGCCTGGAGCGAGGCGATCGGTATCGCGACCGGTATCGACCACAGGCCGGGACGGATCTCAACCGGTCGCCAGTCGATCGGCCGCCGAGCCGCCGAGGCCAGATCGGCCTCAGTCGACACTGAGGTACCGCCCGCCGAGAAAGACCAGCGGCATCTCTCCGGTCCCCGTCTCAAGGTGCGTCACCCTGCCGACGGCGATGCTGTGGTCACCCGCCTGGTGCTCGGCCTCCAGGTCGCATTCCACCCAGGCGACCACGTTCTCCAACCGCGGCGCGCCGTTGCCCGCCGCCGCCCAGGAGAGTCCGCGGAACTTGTCGGGCTGCTTGCTCGCGAAGGCCGCGCAGACGTCCTGCTGGCCGGCCGCGAGGACGTTCACGCAGAAACGCCTCGCCATTCGGATCTTGGGCCAGCTCGTGGAGCTCTCACCGGGGCAGAAGGCTATCAGCGGGGGATTCATGGACACCGAGGTGAACGTGCCGATCGCCAGTCCGACCGGCTGCCCGTCCGGCCCGATACCGGCGACCACCGCGACACTGGTCGGCACGTTTCCCAGCACCCGCCGGAAGTGCGCTCCCGGGATCGTCGCGGACGCGCCGGAGGATCCGGCCTGGCGCGACGATCCGGTCATCGGAACAGTCGTCATGCCGACTCCTTGATGTCGTTCGCCCCGGAGGACCGGGACGCGTCCGAGGCGACAAGCGCCGCGCGCTGGACCTTTCCTGCCTCGCTCCGGGGCAGTGCGTCCACGAAGGCCACCTGCCGCACGCTCTTGAAGTGGGCGAGCCGCTCACGGCACCAGGCGATCAGCTCGTCGGCCACCGCCGTTCCCACCGCCGTTCCCGCTGTGGGGACGACGAACGCCTTGGGCACCTCGCCGAGGCGGTCGTCCGCCACGCCGACCACCGCGACGTCGGCCACCGCGGGATGCCGACGTAGGACCGCCTCCAGTTCCCCCGGCCACACCTGGAAACCTCCGGTCTTGATGACCTCCCTGCTACGCCCCACGAGATACAGCACCCGGTCGGCGTCGACATAGCCGATGTCGCCGGACCGGACCCAGCCGTGCTCCACGAGCGAGGCCCCGTCACCGTCCGCGTCGACGTAACCCTTGGTGCGCGTGGACTTGACCCAGATCTCGCCCTGTTCCCCGGCCTCCCGGGAGGCGCCGCCCTCGTCCCGGATCTCAAGCTCGACACCGTCGTAGATCCGGCCGACCGACCCCGGCTTCCAGCGCCCCTCACGAACGTCCCGGGCATTCCACCCCGCAACGTGGCCGAGCTCGGCCGAACCGTAGTTGGACATCACGATGACGCCGAACCTCTGCTCGAACAGGGCTTTCAGCTCGGGGTCCAGCCGCTGCCCCGCGACGAGCACCTTGCGTACCGAGGAGATGTCCAGCCGCTCGGCGGTGTGCGTCAGGTCGTACACCATGGTCGGCAGCAGGAACAGATTGTCGACGCGGTAGCGCGGCACCAGCCGCGCGATCCGGTCGACGGAGAATCGCTCGACCAGCAGCACCGCCCTGCCGACGTGCCAGCCGAACAGCAGGGACTGGATGCCGCCGCCGTGGAAGAGCGGCAGCAGCACCAGGTTCGGCGGCACGGACTCGTCCGCCGGCGGGTACAGCCCCTCCTCCGGCTGCCGCCCCTTCTGCGCCCGGGCGAGGGTCGACATCGAGGCGTACGTGCCGGAGTGGGTGACGGCCACGGCCTTCGGCATTCCGGTGGAACCACCGGTGAACAGCAGCAGTCCCTCGTCCTCGTCGGCCGGCTCGGGGGCCCTGACCGGCGGCGAGTCGCTCTCGGCGGACCCACGAGCCGTCTCCCCCGCCGTCCGGACCACGTCAAGGGAGAGCACCGGGACGCCGACGCCGTCTTCGGGGAGCCTCGCCGGGTCGGCGACCACCATGCCGGGCCCGGTCTTGGCGACGCACGATCGGACCTCGTCGGAGTTGTAGAGCCCGCTCATCGGGACCGGAACGAGACCGGCCTTCCAGCAGCCGGCGAGACCGAAGACCAGCTCGGGGCTGTTGGCGAGGTAGAGGCCCACCCGGCTGCCCGGCGTCGAGCCATGCTCGACGAGGGCGCGGGCGACCGCCGAGGCGGCCTGGTCGATCTGCCGGTACGTCCAGGTCCGGCCATCCTCATGGATGAGTCCGACGCGGTGTGGCGACCTGCTCGCCCGCGCCTCCAGGTCGTGTACGAGGTTACGCCTCAACTGTCCTCCTCGGCTGTTGGCACGGTGGCCGAACATCGTGATTCCGTTCTCCCGGCGGATCGGCCGCGCCCATCGCGCCTGCCCTCGGGTCCCCTCCGGCGCTTCGGGTGAGCTGCGGTCCACTTCCGGCGCCCATTATTTTGATACCGACTAGTCGGAATATTACTGCGTGCCGGACTCGCTGTCCACTTTCTCCGCCTCCGACCGAGGGGCCCACTCGACCAGCAGGTCCAGCGCCTCCACCCGGTCTCCGCGGACCCACAGCGGGTTCACCTCGACAGCCCGCAGCTCGGGGCCGAGGGCGGTCGCGAGTCGCTGCACTCCGTGCACGGCGGCCGCCACCCTTGCCAGGTCGGCGGGCGCCGAACCGCGAAAGCCGCCGAGCAGCCGCGAGACGCGCAGCTCCGACAGCAGGCCCGGGATGTCCCGCTCAGGCACTGGAAGCGGCCTGACCGCGACGTCCTCCAGCAACTCGGTCAGCACCCCACCGGACCCCACGGTCAGCAGCGGACCCCAGTTCGGATCGTTGATCACGCTGACCAGCAGTTCCACGCCCGCCGGACGCATCGGGGCGACCAGCGCTCCGTCCAGCGCCGCGCCCGGTAGCCGGCTCGCCACCTCGGCCAGCATCTTCTCGAAGGCGGACCGCACGGCATCGGAATCGCGGAGATCGAGCACCACACCCCCCACATCGGATTTGTGGGGCACGTCCTCACTGATCACCTTGAGCACCACGGGGAAGCCCAGCTCGGCGGCCGCCTCCGCGGCCTCGTCGGCCGTGCGGGCCAGGCGGCTGGGGGGTACCGGCACTCCGTACTCGACCAGAAGCCTCTCCGGCTCGAAAGCGGCGGCGCCCGCGGTGCCGCCGGTCACCGGCGCGGCGGGGCTCCGGTCCCGCAGCGCGCGCGGCAGCAGCTCCGCGTACCTGGCGGACCTGTCGAGCGCGGTCATCCCCGCCGCGATCCCCGGCAGGATGGCCAGGTCGTTCTCACGGACGATCTCCAGCGCGAACGGGCTCAACGCGAAGACCGCACCGGTCTGGAGCACCACCGGTACCGGACTGTCCCTGATCGCCTGGGCGAGCCGCCCGAACCGGGCCCGAACCACGTCCTCGTCCGGTCCAGGCGCCGTCGGCAGCACCACGGACTGCAGGATCGTCACGTCGTAGTCGTCGGCGCCGTGCTCCGCCACCAGTCGTGTCGCGGTGAAGGGAAGGTCGGCCGCCTTGACCACGAACCCCGTCACATCCAGGGGGTTCTGGACGTCGGCGAAGGCGGGCATCTCCTCGACCAGCGCCTTGGCCAGGGGACCGGCGAAGGGAGGCAGCGTGAAGTCCAGCGGCTCGGCCGCGTCGGCGATCAGTTCGCACGCTCCCCCCGACGCGGCGACGACGGCGAGCCGGCGTCCACGCAGGCCCCGGGGGTGGCGGCCGAGCAGTGCCGCCGTCGCCACCAGGTCCTCTATCGAACGCACCGGGACGACACCAAGGTCCTCCAGGGCCGCCACCGTGGAGGCGTGGTCGCCCACCAGGGCCCCGGTGTGCGACAGGGCCGCCTCGCGTCCCAGTGACGAGCTGCCGACATGCAGTGCGACGATCGGCTTGCCCCGCTCCGCCGCCCGCAACGCGGTCGCCCTGAACGCCGCGGGGTCGCGCACCGACTCCAGGAACACCGCGATGACATCCGTGGCCTCGTCGTCGACGAGGTGGTCGATCACGTCGGTGGCGGTGATCACCGCCTCGTTCCCGGTGGTGGCGAGCAGGCTCAGACCCGTGCCCCAGCTCCGCGCCAGGCTGAGCACGTGGGTGGCCAACCCCCCGGACTGCATGACGACCCCCACGCGGCCGGCCGGCAGACCGTCCGGAACCGGCAGGCCGAACAGCCGCACCCCGTCCGTGGCGTTCACGAACCCGCTGACGTTCGGGCCGAGCAACCGGGCGCCCCCGGCCGCGCAGAGCTCCACCAGACGTCGCTGTCGCTCCGCACCCTTGGGGCCCGCCTCACCGAGACCGGCCGAGAGCACGACGAAGTCCCTGGTACCGGCCGCCAGCGCCTGCTCGACGAGGTCCGCCACGCGGTCCGGCCCGACCATGACGAAGGCGAGGTCGACCGGCTCGTCCAGCGCGTCCAGGCCCGGCACGGTCCGTCGCCCGTGCACCGTGCCGCGTCGCGGGTTCACCAGGACGACGTCGTCGAGTCCCGCCGAGAGGTCCGTGCCCGCGAGCACGAGCCGGGTCCAGCCGGAGGACTCGCTCGCACCGATCAACGCCACCCGCCGTGGCGCGAAGAAACCGCCGAGGTCACGCGTCGGCGCCGCGACCGGTACATCCTTGGTAGCGCTCATTCCGCTCTTCCTTCGAATCAGTGGATTCCCCATTTTAATACCGTCCGGTCGGTATGCTCTTCCGGCCGAAGAGGGCGTCCGGGAGAGGTTCCCCGCTCGACGGGGCTGACCGGGTCGCGCGGCTCCGTCGTTCCGCAGGCGGGAAACCCAGGAGAACGAGAGCCGCACCGACCAGGTGGGCAGCCATGGCGAACGTGGTCTCCGTGCTGCGAGGCACCGTCCGCCCTCAGACGCTGGCCAGACCGGCGAACCGCGGCATGACCTCTTTCGCGAACAGCTTGACGGACTCGACTGTTCGTTCGTGCGACGTCCCGAGCCAGTACGGCCGGGCGATGATGTGGTTCACACCGGTCTCCTCCAGGCGCGCGATGCGCTCGGCCACGAAGTCGGGGTCACCCACCATGAACAGGTTCTCCCACATGTACTCGAACTTCTCCTTCTGGAAGGCGAGCTGCGGGTACTCGGCGTAGTTGAAGTACTCCCGCTCGACGTTCGATCGCACGGTGTCCCTGGCCAGCTGTGTGGTGGGGGCGCAGAACACGTTCACGATCATCGGGTACTCGCGGCCCTCACGCGACTTGCCGGCCTTGGCCAATGCGTCGTCGTGATTGGCCATGGCCTTCACGTGCCAGCCGGGCTTCGGCGAGTTACCCGGAATGATCCAGGCGTCGCCCAGCTCCGCGGCCTTCCGCACCGAGATCGGGCCTCCGGCCCCGACCCAGATCGGCGGACCTCCCTGCTGGAACGGCTTCACGCAGATGCTGTCGTGGACGCTGTAGAACTCGCCGTCGAAGTCCACCCTTTCGCCGGTCCACAGCGCGCGGATCAACCGGATCTGCTCGTGCATCTTCCGGAAACGGTTGGGCTTGTCGATGTTCATGGCGGCGAACTCGTTGTTCCGGTAGCCCGCCCCCACCCCCAGGACCAGTCTTCCCCCGGCCATGTGGTCGAGGGTCGCGAACTCCTCCGCGATGTGCACGGCGTGGTAGGCGGGCAGGATCACCAGGCTGGTCCCGACGGTCATGTTGCCGGAGTGCTGGATCAGTTTCGCGACGACCGAGATGGTCTGCGGTGTCTGCAGGTTCGCGAGAAAGTGGTTGATGGCGAAGATCGAGTCAAACCCCTGCTCGGCGGCCAGCTCGGTCAGGTCCCACAGCTCGTAGAGCCGCTGGCGCAGGTCGTCCTCCGGCAGGTACTGATGCGACGCCAAGATGCCGAACTTCATTATCGCTCCTGTTCCGGCGTGCCCGCTGACGCCGTTTCCGCTCGCTGTGCGGCCCTGAAGGCACGGACCTGCTCCGGGGTGGGCAGGCTGACGAACTCGACCTGGATCTGATCCGGGTCCTCGCACATGAACATGGTGATCGGACCGTAGTTGTCCAGGACGCTGGTCGCCGGGGGGTGGTAGCAGTCCACCCCCATGCCGACCAGACGGTCGTACACGTCCTGGATCTCGTCGGCCGGTACCGGGAAACATATGGAGAAGATGCCCGGGTCTCCCGGCCGCTTGGGGTGGGACTCCTCCGGCACCGGCAGGTCCCACTGGATCAGCTCCAGCTGCCCGATCTTCGTCGGCCCCTGGAAGTACACCGCCCTGCCACCGGCGCCCGGAGGTGTCCGCAGCCGCTTGTGCATCGTCTCGTTGCCCACCCGCATGTCCAAGGTCATGCGCAGTCCGAGCCCGTCGCGATAGAACGGGATGGACTTCTCAAGATCGCGAACACTGACCGCGATGTGGTGGATCTCGCCGACCATCGGCAACTCTCCCTCGATAGTGGACGTCAGCCGAGCTTTCCTCCGAGCCGGAACCTCGGCGCGACCGCGGCGTCCCGGTCCCTGAGCGCCTGGGCAAGGCCCTTGTCCCGCCGCTCCTTGACGAAGTTGTACTCGCCCTCCGCCAGCGAAAGGTTCGTGGCCCAAGCGTGCCCGATCCAGTTGCCCACCTCGCCGACGCCCTTGCCGCGAGCCTCCATGGCGATGCGCATCATCGACTTGCCGATCATCAGGCCGTCCAGCGGCATGAACGAGATGGCCGTGACGTACTCGTCGACGGCGGCGTCCAGCTCCTCTCTGGGCACCACCTGGTTGACGAAGCCGATGCGCTCCCCCTCCTCCGCGGTGAGGGGCCGCATCGTCAGCATGATCTCCTTCATCTTCTTCAGCCCCAGGTTCTCGATCCACAGGTACATGTCCTGCGGGGCGGAGCCGAGGTAGCGGAAGGCCGGATGGGTGAACTGGGCGTCCGGCGAGGCGACGATCATGTCGGCACCCAGTGCGATCTTCATGTGACCGCCGTAGCAGTAACCGTGCACCTGGCAGATCGTCGCCTTCAGGCAGTTCGTGACCTTGTTTCCAAGGCTCTCGGAAAGGAGGTTCCTATCCGGGAGGATGCGCTGGCGCTGCGCCGGACGCCCCGCCCGCTCGCCCTTCTTGTTCTTGCCGTAGCCGATGTAGTAGCCCAGCTCGGCGGCGTCCGCGCCGGAGCCGAAGCAGTCGCCGTTGCCCTTGAAGACGATCGTCTTCACGTCGTCGTCCACCTCGGCCTCCCGGATCAGGTCGCCGACCCTCTCGAAAGCCGCCACCGGGATGCCGTTCAGCTTCTCCGGGACATTGAAGATGATGTAGGCGACCGCCTTCTCCGGGTCCTTCTCGTACAGCACCGAGTTCTCGATGGCCTTCTCGTCGATCGCCATGCCTTCGGCGTCCCACTGAGAGGCCAGGAGTTCGTACTCGCTCTTCTTCATCAAACTCTCCAGGAACTGGGAATGGGCCGACCGTCAGACCGAGGTGAGCTGGGGAATCACCTTCGCGGCGAAGGTCTCCATCGACTCGATGGCACGCTTGCGGTCAAGTGAGGGAATGTGGAACCAGCCGATGTAGTGGGTGACACCCAGTTCGTCCCGGATCCGGCCGAGGGTGTCGACCACCCGGTCCACCGACCCGAAGGTGCCGCCGTGGGTCAGGGTCTTCTCCACGGTGAGCAGACCGATGTTCCGCTGAACCTTGTCGTAGTACGCCCGCTCCGACTCGATCGCCTCGTCGGAGCCGGGAATCACCTTGCCGACGCTGCGGTAGTAGTTCAGCGCGGCCCCTGCCGCCGCCTGCAGACCGTCCGCACTCCCGCCGACCCACACCTGCTGCATGAAGGGGAGGTCGAAACCACCGCTCTCGTGCCCGCCTTCGACGAGCGCCTCACGGTAGGAGTCGTAGTTCTCCTTGATCCGCTGCATGGGCGTGAAGCTGGACGACACGATGATGTGGTCGCCGGCCAGCCCGCGCTGCCGGAAGGTCTCCGGTGACGACGTGCCGTGCAGGATCGGCGGCCCTCCCGGAGTCACCGGCTTCGGGAAGACGTTCATGTCGCTGTACTGGAAGTGCTTGCCCTCGTACGACCAGTCCTCCTGAGTCCACGCCAGCTTCAGGATGTCGACGATCTCCGCGTACAGCTCCTTGTTGGCGTTGCGGTCCTTGCCGAAACCTCGGAACTCGCTCGGCTGGTAGCCGCGTCCGATGCCGAGCACGAGACGGCCGCCGGACAGGATGTCAAGCAGCGCGGCGTCCTCGGCGATGCGAAGCGGGTCGTGCAGCGGGACGACGACCACTGCGGTGCCAATGGTGATGTTGCGCGTCCGCTCGGCGATCGCCGTGCCCAGCATCAGCGGATTACCGAGGATCCCGTAGCGCGAGAAATGGTGCTCCGCCAGCCAGCACGAGTCGAAGCCCAGTTCGTCGGCGATCTGGATTTCCTCGATGGTGTCTCGCAGCACCTGCGCGTCGTCTCCGTCACCCTCGGCCGGAAACAGATTCATCACGCCAAATTTCATGCTTCAACCCCCTCGTTACATTCCGACCAGTAGGTATGGTACGGGTATCAAACTGAGATCGTCAAGGTGCCGGATGGCTGGACTCCCGGTACTCCCCCGGCGGACGCATCAGCGTTCGCGGGCCGTTCCACGGCCTCACCGAACGGCGTCAACGCCGAGGTCAGCAGCATCACAGGGCATCCTCAGAGGCGCGGTCGTCCGAGCGCGCCCCCAGGTTCTCCGCCTACGACGGACACCCCGGGCCCGGTGAGCAACCGGGCACACGACGGTGCCCGTTTTCTCACACCGACCGGTCGGGACGTTACTGGCTGGAAGAAGCCCCGCTCGTCGGCGAGATCAGTCCTCCGAGGACCAGCTCGGAGAGCTGGTCGGCCACTTCGGAGACGGCCAGCAGGCCGTCAGGGCGGTACCAGTTGTACGCCGAGGTCAGCATGCCAAGGACTCCGAAGCTGGCGATACGTGGCTGCAGGGCCGAGTTGAAAACCCCTTCTTCGATACCTTGACGGATCACCGACTCGTACATCGCGTCGAGCTCGTCGCGCTTTTTCTTTATCGCGGCGAAGCGTTCCTCGGTAAGGAAGCGACGCTCCTGAGTAAACACGGTGACATGGGCGCGGAACTGGTCGATGGCGACCAATGACTCAAGGATGAGCTGCCGCAACCGTTCGACCGGGGTCTCGAATGACTCAAGAATGCGACGGCAGTTCCGGAGCCGGTCGTCGATGTATTCCTCCTGTATCTGCTGAAGGATCTCCTCCTTACCGGAGAAGTGATGATACAAGGCCCCCTTGGTCAGGTTGGCCTCCTTCACGATGTCCTCCACGGACGTCGCGTGGTAACCGCCGACCTCGAACAGCTTCAGTGCACTTGCCAGCAGCGCCCGCCGCGTCTCCGCGGGAGAATAGGTGCCCCGGGGGCCACCTCGTGATGCGGTACGTGCCATGGTTCTCGTCCCCCTTACCTAGAACGGTTTTTCAGTGGTTATCTGCCACACAGGGTAGGGCGTCCGCCGTCACAGTGCGCGAGGTCAGGAGAGGAGCATCGAATCGGTTTTCTCCGAGGATTCCCGTAGCACCCGCTTGAGCACCTTTCCCGAGGGATTGCGGGGGAGCTTGTCCACGAAAGCCACGGATTTCGGCGTTTTGAAGGACGCGAGACGTTCACGGCAGTAGCCGAGCAGATCGTCCTCCGCCAGCGTCGCGCCGGCCTTCAGCACGACGTACGCCTTAGGCACCTCCTGCCAGCGCGGATGCGGCACACCGATCACCGCCGTCTCGGACACGAGAGGATGAGTGTAGATCACCCGCTCGATCTCCTGGCTCGCGACGTTCTCCCCGCCGGAACGGATCATGTCCTTGAGCCGATCCGTGATGTAGAGGAAACCGTCCTCGTCCACCATTCCGACGTCACCCGTGTGGAACCAGCCACCCCGCCACGCCTGAGCGGTCAGCTCCTCGTCACCCCAGTAGCCGGGCGTCACCTTCGGGCCGCGGAGCACCACCTCACCCTGAACACCCGGACCGGCGTCGTTCTCGTTCTCATCGACCACCCGATACTCCACGAAGGGCACGGCCGTGCCGACGGAACCACGCTTCGACACGACGTGTGCGACGTCCATGTAGGCGATGGAGCTGCACGCCTCCGTCATGCCGTAGGCCTGGACCAGGCGGGTCGTCGGCAACATCTCCCGGACCTCGCGGTACAGCTCTCCGGCGGCCGCGCCGAAGATGATCCACTTGAGCGAGGAGAGGTCCCGCGAGCCGTCCGAGGCCGACCGCAGGCTGTGCAGAATCGCCTGCACGAAGATACCACCGGTGACCTGGTGCTCCTCGATGAGCCTGAGTGCCAGTGGCGCGTCGAACTTTCGCATTATCACCAGCGCCCCGCCGTTGAAGAGCGCGCCGACGCCGGGTGAGTCCCAGGCCGCGACGTGGTACAGCGGGGACGAGATGAGGAGCCGGTCGGCCGAGGAGAGCCCGAGCTCGCTCGTCTGGGCGATGACGTTCAGCGCGGCCATGCCGTGCGTGATGATCACGCCCTTTGGACGGCTGGTGGTTCCCGAGGTGTACATGATCCGTTGCGGGTCGTCGAAGGCGACCTCCGCCGACGGGACCTCCCGGCCCGAGTAGTCCGCCAGCACCTGGGAGAAGAGCGACCATCCGGGAGAACCGCAACCGTCACCGTCGAGCTGCACCGACGCCCGCAGGCGCAGGTCCTCGCAGATCTCGTGCATGACCTCCACGAACTCGGTCTCACAGATCACCGCGACCGCTCCCGAGTCGCGAACCAGGAACTCGAGCTCCACCCGCTGGAGCCGGTAGTTCAGCGGGACCGCGATGGCCCCGAGCCGGTAAACGGCCAGCACCGCGCAGACGTACTCCGGCGAGTTCATGCCGAGTACGGCGACCCGGTCACCCTTCCCGACACCGCGTTCGGCGAGGAACGCGGCGGTGGCGTGGACCGAGTCGGCGAGACGCCCGTACGTCCAGACGTCCTCATCGGTGATGAGCGCGGGCTCCGTCTCCCTGCGTACCCTCTGAAGATCGACCAGTCGCCCAAAGTTCATCGCGGTCATTAAATTCGGACCTCTCCTATCGATTTCCGGAGGACTTCAGAAGGTTCGCCGACCGGCACCTCCGCCAGCGCGGGGATGACCTCCTCGCCGAGCAGCCGGATCGAGCGCAGCACGTCGGCCTGGGGCATCCCGGTCCACTGCAGCCGGAGCACCACGTCGGTGTAGCCGATCTCCGCGTAGCGGCTCAGCCTCTCGATGACGTCCTCGGGTGAGCCGATCACGGCATGGCCGCTGATCAGGTCGTCCAGCGAGGCACCGTGCTTCCAGCCGCGGTAGTTCTCGTACTGCTCCGCGAGGAAGGCGCCGGCCGCGTCGACGGCGGCCTGTCGTGTCAGGGCGACACAACCCTCTCGCAGCAGCGGGTAGTCACGGTCGAGGGAGCGCCCGTGCTGGACCAGGGCCTCCCGGAACATCGCCATCCGCTCGGCCACCTCCTCGACCGTCCCGTTGGGGGCGACGGCCCAGGCGGCGTCGAGTCTGGCCACCCGGCGCATGCCCACCGGGCCGAAGGCCCCCAGCCAGAGCGGTGGCCCCGAGGGCTCGACCGGCTTCAGCAGCACCCGGGCGCCGTCCAGTTCACCGAAGGAGCCCGACCTGGTGACCGGCTCCCCCGACCACAGGGCTCGGAGGACCTCGACGTACTCCTCCATCCGCTTGAACCGCTCCTCCAGGGGGATCCCGAACGCGCGGAACTCCACGCTGCGGTAGCCCGCGCCGAGTCCGAGGATCAGACGCCCTCCGGAGAGCTGGTCGATGGTCGCGAACTCCTCGGCGAGCGCCAGCGGGTTGTGCAGCGGCAGCAGGTAGACGCCGAATCCCAGCCGGATCCGCTCGGTGCGCGCGGCCAGGTAGGCCACCGTCGACAGTGGTTGCAGGAACTGCGAGCGGGTCAGGTAATGGTGCCCGAGCAGGATGGTGTCGAGGCCCATCTCCTCGGCCAGCGCCACCTGCTCCATCGTGTCGCGCAGCCCCTCGCGGACCGATGCCTCGGGCGTGTAGTGCGCGGAGAGTGACATCCCGACCCGGATGCGACGGGTGGGTCTCGTCTCGGTCATCGTCGTTCCTCCTCGTCGGTCCGTGCCGTTCGCACGGCCGCGTCTGCCTGTGTCATGCGGGTGCCTGGCCGGCGAAACGGCGCAGAGCCGATTCGACCCCGAGTGCCACCCGCTCCCCCTCGTCGGCCGCGGCGAGCCGCCCCACGAGTTCCTTGGTGGCGCGTACCGCCCCGTCCGGATGACCGGAGAGCAGGCCGGCGACCCGCACCGTCTCCTCGTCGTGCTCCGAGGCCGGGACGACCGAGGTCACCAGCCCGTCCGCCATCGCCCGGCGCGCGTCGAACCGCTCCCCGGTCACCGCCCACTCCAGCGCCGCGCGGCGCGTCATGACGGAGAGCAGTTCCGGGATCACGGTGGCGGGCGGCATGCCGAGCCTGATCTCCGGAAGCCCGAAACGGCTGTCGTCCGCCGCTATCACCAGGTCGCAGCGGGTCAGCAGGGCGCAGCCGAATCCGAGAACCAGGCCCGCCGGAGCGGCCACGGTCACCTGTGGCAGTGCGCTGATCGCCGCGAGCAGCCGTCGGCCATGCCGGAAGAACGACGCCAGCACCTCGGGATCGGCACCGGCCAGCCGCTCGAAGTCGGTGACGTCCCATCCGGCGCAGAACGGCCGGCCGGCGGCCCGGAGTACCACGACGCCGATCTCCGGCCGGGGTGCCAGCCGTTCGAGGGCGGCGACCAGTTCGTCGCAGACCTCCTGTCCGATGGCGTTACGCCGCTCGGGCCGGGACCAGGTCACCGTCGCCACCGGGCCGTCGGCCACCGAGGC
>NZ_JBEXUE010000177.1:0-18155 GCF_040614275.1 Streptosporangium sp. NPDC006013 | reverse complement strand
AGGGTTCCGAAAGGCCGGGGCTCCCGCCGGCCGGTGGGAGTTCTTGCTCTGGAATCCGGGCCGTCGGCCGGTGTTCCTTGGGCTTTCCGGGAGAGTTCTGGCGGCCGGTGGGAGCCTTTCTATTTTGACGACTGCACGGACCGGGAGAGGCCACGGACCCCTGGTCCCCCGGGTCTTGCCGTGGCGAGGAGCGGCAGGCGAAGGATCCAGGGGACAGGATCTAGGCGTGGAGCTCGCCGGAGAGCACGGTCACCGCGCGCCCCGCCAGCTCTACCCGGTCGCCCCGTACGGTCGTGCGGACCACGCCTCCGCGCTGCGACAACTGGGCACCCACCAGGCTGTCGGAACCGAGCCTGGCCGACCAGTAGGGAGCGAGCGCGCAGTGGGCGGAGCCCGTCACCGGGTCCTCGGGAACTCCGACGCGGGGGGCGAAGAATCGGGAGACGTAGTCGGCGCCCTGTCTGGATGCACGAGCCGTCACGATGACTCCCCGCGCGTCGACGGCCTCCAGGGCGCGAAAGTCAGGGGCCGTGTCGAGCACGGCGTCCTCGGATTCGACCTCCACGAGATAATCCCAAACATTTTTTCCTCCCCAAACAGGTTTAACTCCGAGCGCATCGATCAGCCCTGCGGGAAGAGGCGTCTCTTGGAGTACTTTTGCCGGGAAATCCATGCTGATTAAACCTGATTTATCCCTGGTCACGGACAGGATTCCGCTCTTCGTTGAGAATTCGAGGGTTTCTGGGACCGTTCCCGTGGAATACAGCACATGCGCCGTGGCCAGGGTCGCATGCCCGCAGAGGGCCACCTCGGTCACCGGCGTGAACCAACGGAGCGAGTACGGCCCGCCGTCCTCCGCTTCGAGCAGGAAGGCTGTCTCGGAGTGCCGCATCTCCGCCGCCACGGACTGCATCCAGGTGTCAGGGACTGGATTGCCGAGTACGCAGACCCCGGCAGGGTTACCCTTGAAAAATTCATCGGTAAACGAGTCGACCGTGTAGACGAGCATGACGCGATGCTAGCGGCGCCGGAGATATCAGTTGAAGTCAAGTCAGGGGATCGGGCAAAGTCAGGGATCGGGCAGACCAGTGCGGTAGCCGTACAAAGTGGAAATAAGCGCTGGGCGTGTCGCATGGCGAACTTCGGGTCGTCGGTTACCGTCCAAGATGTAGGGACAGGCCGGGTACGGCGTGGTCCTGGCGAAAGGACGAGCCGATGGGGGCAGTGCGCAAGGTGGCAAGCTACCTTGGTCTGGGCGGGGCCGAGCAGTATGACGAGTCCTACGACTACGAGGATGAGGTCGAGGGCGAGGACTGGCAGTCTGCTTCGGAGCGCGCGGCCAAGCGCTGGCACGCGATGAACGAGCCCTCACGAATCGTGATGCTCACGCCGATGAAGTACAACGACGCACCGGTCATCGGACAACACTTCCGCGAGGGTCAGACGGTCATCATGGACGTCAGCGGGATGAGCACCGCCGAGGCCACGAGGATGGTCGACTTCGTCGCCGGGCTGGCGTACGGCTGTGAAGGGCGTATCGAGCGGATCGCAGAGAAGGTCTTCCTGCTGGCCCCTGCCGAGGTGGAGATCACCAACGGGTGATGCGGCGGCGGCCTGGACGTGCGGGGTCCGAGAGATCGGTCCCCGCCGCAGTCGTGCGGCCGAGCCGGGCAGCGCGTTGGCGGTGCCCCGGTCAGGAGCCCAGCCGACCCTGGGGTCGGCGAGAACGCCCGGTGAACGGAGCCGGTCAGCCCGCCCGGGGACCCCGGCGGAGCAGCCGGGTGAGTTCGGCCAGATCGGAGGCCGCTGTCTTGACCCGGCTCTCCGACTCGCGAGCGTAGTCATGCAGGGCCCATACCGCGCCCTGGGCAAGCTCCCTGAGCTCGGAGAGCTGCGTGACGACGTATTCGGCGTCCGCCCGCTCACGCCTGCGCCTGCGCCAAAGCAGGTAGCCACCCTCCGCGGCCGGTAGCGGCGCGAGCAGCGCGAGCGGGAGGACGGGAAGGACCAACGCGACCACCAGGATCACCGGGGCGAGGGCGAGCAGCACGTAGGCCGCCCAGGGCCGGCCGCGGACCGGCGTGCCCTCGGTGACGATGCGCTCCTCGGCGGCGCCCAGCGAATCGGGGTCCGGTCCCTCGGGACGGAGCGTCACGCGGTGGCCGAGGATCGGCATGGTGACCGACTCGGGGGCCTCGGCCCGGGTGGCCTCGGCGAGCTTCTCCGCCGCGGACCGCACGATGGGCGCGGCCACATGCAGTGCGATCGCGGCCAGGTAGGGATGGGAGCCCGGGTGCAGATCGCTGAGCAGGTGGCTGGTGAGCGGTCTCACCGGCCGCTCGGGGGTGCCGGAACCCATCAGCTGGCGGAGCACGGTCAGCGGCTCGTCCTCGCTCCACACGACCGTGGACTCGCCGGAGCGGTCCGTCTGCGCGGTCTCAAGGAACGCGAGGTCACCTAGGCCGGTCCCGGTCTCCTCGCCCGATCCGGGGGCGTTCTCACGGGCCGAGGTGATCTCGGCGCAGCGGTCGCGCAGGTGGGTCAGCCTGGCGGCGGCCTGTACGGGAACGGCGAGCTCGGGGAGCTCGGCGAGCTCCGCGAAACCGGCCAGGGCCGGTGACACGACGGTCGAGGGCTCGTCGGGGATCAGAGCGCGCAACCACAGGTCGGGCTCGGATGCCGGGGATGCGGCCACCGCGTCGAGCCTGCGGAGAACGAAGATCTTTCCCGCCGGGCCGTACGCCCCGCGGGCCGCGGCGAGCCAGAGAGCCCGCTGGCCGTGGGTAACCGGGCGGTCCAGGGACAGGTCCCCGAAGGCGCTGCCGAGCCAGGAGGCGTGGATACGGTCGCCCTGGCCGGCGACGGCGAGCGCGAGACAGAGGAAGAGCGCGGTCCGTCGCTCGTCGCGCTGGGCGGCGCGGGCCAGAGGCTCAAGTGCCTCCTCGCCGCGGGTGAGCAGCACGAGGGCCTCGATGGCCGGAGCCAGCCAGTGGCCGGACATGTCCGCGAAACCGGTCGGCAGCTCGGCAGGGACGGTGCCGGTGGCCAGGTCGGTGAGGAGCGCATCGGCACAGCGGTGCAGCTCTGTCCCGGCCTGCGGATTCGCGGTCAGGTCCGTGCTCAAGGCAGAGAACTCCCCGAAGTTGTGACCGATGACCGCGCCAGCGTATTGCGCTTCGGACATCCCCGCGGGGAGGCGCGCCGAACATGACTTTGCCAGACGATCGCCTTGATTTTCCCAATAAAGACGATCATCTGGTGGACAGGTTACATCCGCTCGGGCACGGGGACGCCGAGAAGGCCCAGGCCGGTCTCCATGACCTTCAGGGTGAGCGCGCACAGGGCGAGCCGCGAGGCACGGGTGGCGGCCTCGACGTCGTCCTTCAGCACCGGGCAGTTCTCGAAGAACGTGGTGAAGGCGCTCGCCGTGTCGAAGAGGTAGGAGGCCAGCTTGTGCGGTGCCGAGTTCTCCGCCATCTCCTCGACCACTGAGCCGAAGCGGAGAAGCTGGAGTGCCAGTGCGCGCTCGGCCGGGTGACCCAGCACGATGGCTCCGGTCGTCTCGGCCGGGGTCACCCCGCCCCTGCGGAAGATGGAGCGGATGCGGGCCTGGGCGTACTGCAGGTAAGGGCCGGTGTTGCCGGTCAGGGCGAGCATGCGGTCGAAGTCGAAGACGTACTCGCTGTCGTGGCTGACCGACAGGTCGGCGTACTTGACCGCGCCCATACCGACGGCGTGCGCGATCTTCTCACGCTCCGCGTCGTCGTACTCGCGATCCTGGATCACTCCGGCGGCCCTGGTCTCGGCCTCGTCGAGCAGTTCCAGAAGCTTGACCGACTTCCCGCTCCTGGTCTTGAACATCTTGCCGTCGGAGCCCAGCACGCTGCCGATCTGGATGTGCTCCGCCCTGACGTGGTCGGGCAGCCAGCCCGCCAACCTGGCCGAGTCGAACACCATCGACATGTGCAGCGACTGGGTCACGCCGATCACGTAGAGGATGCGGTCGGCCTTGAGGTCCTGGACCCGGTAGCGGATCGTGGCCATGTCGGTGGTGCCGTAGCCGTACCCGCCGTCGCTCTTGCGGATCATCAGGGGGAGCGGCTGGCCCTCGCGGCCGGTGTAGCCGGGCGGGAAGACGCAGAGCGCGCCGTCGCTGAGCACGGCGATGCCGCGCTCCTGCAACTCGTCGCAGACCTGGGCGAGCACGTGGTTGTACATGCTCTCGCCGGCGATGTCCTCGTTGGTCAGCGTCACGCCGAGCTGGACGTAGACCTTGTTGAAGTAGCGGACCGTGGCGTCCATGAAGATGTGCCACAGGCGCATCGTCTCGGCCTCTTCGGCCTGCAGGGTGACGACCCGGGCGCGGGCCCGCCTGTTGAACTCGGGGTCGGTGTCGAACTTGACCCGGGCCGCCTGGTAGTAGGCGTTGCCCTCGCCGGCCTCCAGCTGGGCGACGGCGGCCTCCTCGCCGATGTCCAGCAGGTGCTCGATGAGCATGCCGAACGGCGTGCCCCAGTCGCCGAGATGGTTCTGCCGGATGACCCTGTTGCCCAGGTGCTCGTGGACCCGGGCGAGCGCGTCGCCCACGATCGTGGTGCGCAGGTGGCCGACGTGCATCTCCTTGGCCGCGTTGGGCGCGGAGTAGTCGATCACGACGGTCTGCGGCGAGGCGGACACGCCCACGCCGGCGCGCGGGTCGGTGTGGATCTCCGAGACCTGTGCCGTGATCCAGTCGTCGGAGAGGGTCAGGTTGAGGAAACCGGGGCCGCTGACCTCGACGGTGCCGGGGAACGGGTCGTCGGCCCGCCCGGTGAGGTGCTCGGCGATCTCCTGGGCGACCTCCCGCGGGGCCCGTCGCAGGCGCTTGCTCAGACTCATCGCCACGTTCGCCTGGTAGTCGGCGAACTGCGAGGGACGGATCAGCGGGTCTGCGTCGGAGTATTCGGCACCAAAGGCCGCGGCCAGCGCCTGCTGGACGCGCTCGGTGAGGGCGAATTGCGGGTCGGTCATGTTCCAAGGGTAGCGGTTGACCGATCCTGAACCGATTGGATATCACCCTGGCCGGGCCCGGTACTGCGGGATCGCATGACCGCGAAGACGCCGGTCAGCACGGCTCCCGCGGCGATGCCGAGCCCGGCCGCGACGCCACCTGCGGCGGGGTCGCGGAGGGTGAGCGCGAAGAACTCGCGGGTGAACGGGATGGCGAGGGTGAGGGCGAACAACCCGGCCATGGAGGCCACGAGCGCGACCCGCCACCAGACGTACGGGCGGGCGACGAGGGCCAGCACCCACCAGGCGGCGACGAACAACGTGATCACCGCCGAGGTGCGGCTCTCCGCCAGGGTGGCGGCCTCGCTCTGGGCGATCCAGTACGACAGGTAGACGGCGGCGGCGCAGATGATCCCGGCGGGGACCGCCAGCCGGAGCACGCGTGGCACGAAGCCGCTCCTGGCGCGCTCGTTGCTCGGCGCGAGCGCGAGGAAGAACGCGGGGATGCCGATCGTCAGCGCGTTAATCAGCGTGGAGTGCCGGGGGGCGAACGGGAAGGCGAGCCCGATGACCCCGGTGAGCAGGGAGAGCATGATCGCGTAGAAGGTCTTGGTGAGGAAGAGGCCGGCGACCCGTTCGATGTTGGCCAGCACCCGCCGGCCCTCGCCCACCACGGAGGGCAGGCCGGCGAAGCTGTCGTTCATCAGCACGATCTGGGCGACCGCCCGGGTGGCCCCGCTGCCGGAGCCCATCGCCACGCCGAGGTCGGCGTCCTTGAGCGCGAGCACGTCGTTGACGCCGTCGCCGGTCATCGCGACCGTGTGCCCGCGCGACTGGAGCGCGCAGACGAACAGCCGTTTCTGGTGCGGGCTGACCCGGCCGAAGACGGTGTTGGCCTCCATGATCTCGGCGAGCTTCTCGGGGTTGTCATCCGGCAGGGTACGGGCGTCCACCGCGCGCTCCCCGCCGGGGATGCCGAGAGAGGTGGCGATGGCCGACACCGACTCGGGGTTGTCGCCGGAGATGACCTTGACGGTGACGCCCTGTTCGGCGAAGTAGGCGAGGGTCTCGGCCGCCTCGGGACGGACCCGCTGCCTGAGCACGACGATGGCCGCGGCCTCGATGGCACCGAGGTCGTCGGGGTCGTGCAGCGAGGCGACCTTCCCCAGGGCGAGCACCCGCAGACCGGTGGCGGCGAGGGCCCCTGCCTCGGTGTACGCCGGAGTGCCGGGCGGCAGGAGGACGTCGGGGGCGCCCAGGACCCAGCAGCCGTGCCCGTCGAACTCGGCGCCGCTCCACTTGCGGGCCGAGGAGAAGGGGACCTTGGCGGCGACGGTCCAGCCGGGGGAGTCGGGATGGCGGGTCTGGATGGCTCGGGCCGTGGGGTTGGGGTCGGGGTCGAGGTTGGCCAGCGCGCCCAGTGCCTCGGGCACGGGCAGGTCGTCGCGGAGCCTGCGGACCTCACCGAGCTCCATGCCGCCCGAGGTGAGCGTGCCGGTCTTGTCGAGGCAGAGCGTGTCGACCCGGGCCAGGATCTCGATCGCGGGAAGCTCCTGGACCAGGCAGCGGCGCCTGCCCAGCCGGATCACGCCGACGGCGAAGGCGATGCTGGTCATCAGGACCAGGCCCTCGGGGATCATGGTGACGATGCCCGCGACCGTGCTGGTGACCGCCTCGCCGATGCCGGTCCGCCTGCTGACCTGGCTCCAGGTGAGCAGGGCACCGATTGGGATGACCAGCCAGGTCACGTACTTGATGAACCGGGTGATGCCGTCGCGCAGCTCCGAGTGGGACAGGCTGAACGCGCTGGCCTCCTCGGCGAGCCTGGCCGCGTAGGCGTCGCCGCCCACCCTGGTCGCGACGTAGGAGCCCCGGCCGGCGACCACGAAGCTGCCGGACAGGACCTCGTCGCCCGGTAGCTTGTGCACCGGGTCGGCCTCGCCGGTGAGCAGGGACTCGTCCGCCTCCAGCCCGTCGGAGTCAACGGTCTCGCCGTCGACCAGCAGCTGGTCGCCGGGCGCGAGCAGGATGAGGTCGCCGAGCACCACCTGCCGGGGCGGGATCTCGGTCTCCGAGCCGTCCCTGCGGACCTTGACCGGAGCCTCGTTGACGATGGCGAGCCGGTCGAGGGTGCGCTTGGCGCGGAGCTCCTGGATGATGCCGATGCCCGCGTTGGCCACGATCACCAGGCCGAAGAGGCCGTCCTGCCACTCCCCGAAGATCATGATCAGCACCCAGAGCACGCCGATCACCCCGTTGAAGAGGGTGAGGATGTTGGCCCTGAAGATCGCCGAGACCGATCTGCTCGATCGGCGCCTGACGTCGTTGACCTGCCCGAGGGCCACGCGCTCGGCGACCTCCGCCGAGGTCAGCCCACGCTGTGTCACCTGCTCCACACGGCCCCCTGCCGATCGACTGGGACTCAAGGGTACGCGGGGTCGGAGAATTCGGTGGAATACGTCCCCTGATGCGCCGCAAATATCACCGCAGGTTGGCGGCATGTTCGCGCAGTGTCACCGGAGGTGGCACAGGTGGTGACGCAGGTGGTGACGCAGGTGGTGACCAGGGGGCGGGACACGTCACCAGAGGCGGTGCGGGCGGGGGACGGCGGCGAGGCGCTCGCCGATGCGGTTCACCACGCCCTCGTGGGCCAGCTTGGCCGCGAGCACGCAGGCGGCGCTCACCCCCCTGGCGTGTGAGGCGCCGTGCGCGATGACCACGGTGCCGTTCAGGCCGAGCAGCACGGCCCCGCCGTGGACCTCGGGGTCGAGCCGCCGGTAGAGCTCTCTGATGCGTCTCTTCTGCAGCAGGCCGCCCACCCTGGCCGTCCGGCTCTCCCTGACCGTCTCGCGGAGCTCGGCGAAGGCGTAGCGGACGCTGCCCTCCATGGTCTTGAGCGCCACGTTGCCGGTGAATCCGTCGGCGACGATGACGTCCACGGTACGAGTGAGCAGGTCGTGGCCCTCGACGTTGCCCGAGAAGTCGAGGCCGGGGGCGGCCGACAGCAGTTCGTGGGCACGCTTGACGAGCTTGTTGCCCTTCTCCGGCTCGCTGCCGATGGTCAGCAGGCCGATCCTGGGGTTCTCGATGCCCAGGGCCGTCTCGGCGTAGGCGGCGCCGAGGTGCGCGAACTGCACCAGCATCTCGGGTTTGACCTCGGAGTTCGCCCCGGCGTCCAGCAGGACGGTCGGGGTGGGTCTGGTCGGCAGGGCGACGGCGATGGCGGGTCTGAGCACGCCGGGCTGGCCGCGGAGCCGGAGCTTTCCGGTGGCCACGATCCCGGCGGTGGACCCGGCGGAGACCACGGCGCAGGCGTCACCCCGCCGGACGAGGTGGCAGGCGACGGCGATGCTGGAGCGCGGGCGGCGCAGGCTGGCGAGGGCACCCTCGTCCATGGCCAGCGCCTCCTCGGCCCGGACGATGGGGATCTCGGCGGTCGCGTCGTGGTCGGAGAGCGCCTCGGACAGCGGGCGGGGGGCGCCGACGAGCACGACGGAGATCCCGTGCTCTCGCACCGCACGCACGGCTCCCGCCACGATCTCGTCGGGGGCGTGGTCACCGCCCATCGCGTCAAGGGCGATCGGCATGGTGCCGGGAGCATTGGTCTCAGGCAAGCGGTCACCTCGTGCGGGATGGTTTGTCCGCATCGTAGGCGGCCCCGGGAGCGGAATGTTCCGCCGGGGTGATCAGGGAGTGCCGGGGAGATTCCAGTCGGTTCTCTCCCGGGAGACGATGATCTTCCCGAAGGTGGCCCGGCCGACGACCCGGATGACGGGGGAGCCCTCGCCGCCCCGGCCGCCCGAGACGTGTCTCTTGGCGAACATGCCGCTGACCTCGTCGATGACGTGGGCGTTCTCCGGAACCCTGACGATCAGCTTGCCGCAGAGGGAGTTGACCTCCAGGGTGATCTCCCTGCCGGGGAGCACAGCCTCGGACAGGTCGACGATCAACGCGCCGAAGGTGGCGCTCAGCGTGGTGTGCCGCCCGGCGAGCCAGCGCCCGCCACGCACGACCTTGCTGAAGACGGCTCCGACCTGCTGCCGCTCGGTGGCGGATTCGCGGCCGGGGGCCACGACGTCGAGCAGGTCGCCGGTGAGGGGGGCGAGGTCGTCCGTGGTGACGGCGCGGTAGGCGATGTCCAGGCGGTCGGCGTGCTCGACGCTGGTCAGGCGGCCGGTGGCGAGCGCCTCGCCCAGCACCGCGGCCACACGGTCGCGATCGGCGTCGGAGGCGCGCAGAACGGGGTCATGAGACGTCATGACGCGAGTGTACGACTACTTAAGATATATCGCGAGACCTGTTCGTCGTCTGTGGCGGCGGGGAAACCGGTTGGCCTCCCCGCCGTCTCAGCGACCCGGGCGTCGCACGGAGGTGCGGCGGGCGATCTCAGCTTGAAGCCTGGCCATCTGCCAGTGCAGCTCGATGAGCTGCTCGGTGAGCTGAAGACGTGGAATCTCTGATGGGTCCTCGACGGACAGGTGGTCGATCGCGGTGGACAGCTCTCGCATCGCGCGCCCCCACTCCATGACGGCTTCCTTGGATCGAAACAACGTTCGAATCATACCGGAACACCGAACACGCTGTCAGTCCATTGCCTCCTGTGTCACGCCCAGTCGGCTAGCTCTCGTACTCGGGGACGATGTATCCGCGGGCCAGAGTGTGGGCGGTGATGTTGAAACCCAGCACGGCGGCCGAGGCGTCGGCGCCGAGGCCGAGCTTCTCCACGTCGAGGGCGTGCACCGCGAAGATGTAGCGGTGCGGATATCCGGGGGGCGGCGCGGCGCCGCCGTAGGCGGTGACGCCGTAGTCGTTGCGGCCGTGCACCCCCACACCGCCGTCACCGGCCCCCGCGCCGGCGGCCAGCTCGGTCACGTCCGCCGGGATGTCGAACAGCAGCCAGTGCCAGAACCCGCTGCCGGTGGGCGCGTCGGGATCGAAGCACGTCACGGCGTAGCCGAGGGTGCCCTCGGGCGCGCCGGACCAGCGCAGGTGGGGCGAGACGTTCTGGCCGTTGAATCCCCAGTCGTTGAACACCTGGGCCGGAGCCAGACGCTCTCCGTCGCGCACGTCGTCGCTTTCGACGGTCAGCGCGGGAACCTGGGGCAGGAAGTCGTACGGAATCGGTGGCCGGGTGGACACGATTCACCTCCGATGGGAGCGTCTTTTCGGTCGCTCCTCATCTTGCCCGGCGATCAGACCTTGTTGTAGGCGGCGAGGACCGTCTGCGGGTCACCGTCCATCTTGATTTTGCCCTTGTGCAACCAGATGACCCGGTTGCAGGTCTCCTCGATCACGTCGAGGTTGTGGGCGACCAGGAAGACGGTGCCGGCCTCGTCGCGCATCTTCTTGATCCGGTCCTGGCTCTTGCGCCGGAACTCGCGGTCGCCGGTGGCCAGTGCCTCGTCGATGAGCAGCACGTCGTGGGACCTGGCCGAGGCGATGGCGAAGCGGAGCCTGGCGCCCATGCCCGAGGAGTAGGTGGACATGGGGAACTGCACGAACTCCCCGATGCCGGAGAAGTCGACGATGTCGTCGTACTTCTCCTTGACCTGCGCGGGGTTCATGCCCATCGCGTAGCAGCCGAGCACGATGTTGCGCTCGCCGGTGAGCTCGCGCATCAGCGCGGCGTTGACGCCGAGCAGGGAGGGCTGGCCGTTGGTGTAGACGGCGCCGGAGTGCGGGGGCAGCAGCCCGGCGATGGCGCGCAGCATGGTGGACTTGCCGGAGCCGTTGCGGCCGATGATGCCGATGGCATCGCCGTGACGGGCCACGAAGGAGACGCCGCGCACGGCGTGCACCTCCTTCATCTGCGGCCGTCCCTGGCGCTTGACGAGGCGCATCAGGGCGTTGACGGCGTTGCCCTTCTCCACGTCGCTGGCCGCGCCGTAGACCCGGTAGATGATGTGCAGGTCGTCCACGATGACCGTGGGGGTGCCCTCCTGGGCGTCCTTGGCGGGTTCGGGGTTGGGATGCACCCTGACATCCGTGCTGGGCACGGCGGGCTCCTCGGCCTTCACTCGGGACAGCTCCTCGGTCAACTCAGCCACGGCCGTACTTCTCCTCGGCTCGCCAGAAGTACCAGAAGCCGCCGAGCAGAGCGAACACTGCCCAGAATACGCAGACCGCCCAGATGTAGGGCCGGGGCGGGTGGGTCTGCATGAGCAGGTCCCGCATGAGCTCGATGTAGGCGGCGGCGGGGTTGAAGTACATGATGTCGGCGACCAGTTGGGGGAGGCCGGCACCGTTGGGCCCCACCACCTTGTCCTCGATGGAGAAGAAGACGCCGGAGGCGTAGAGCCAGGTGCGCATGATGAAGGGGAGCAGCTGGTTCAGGTCGCGGGCGGTGGAGCCGACCCTGGCGAGCACCAGGCTGGCGCCGACGTTGAACATCGTCTGCAGTGCCAGGGCGACCGGGATCAGCAGCCACAGCAGGGTGATCGGCTCGCCGGTGACCAGCACCAGGGCGAACAGCACGCCCATCGAGATCAGGAGTTGCTGGAACTCCTGGATCGTGTAGGCCAGCGGGAGCGCGGCGCGCGGGAAGTGCAGGGCCCGGATCAGCGACAGGTTGCCGGAGATCGCCTTGGCGCCGCCGCTCACCGAGCGCTGCGTGTAGGTGAAGACGAACATCCCGGTGATGAGGAAGGCCGGGTAGTTGGTGATGCCCTTGCTCGCGCCCAGGATCAGGCCGAACATCAGGAAGTAGATTGCGGCGTTCAGCAGCGGGGTGAGGACCTGCCAGAGCTGGCCCAGGGCTGAGTTGCTGTACTTCGAGACGTTGCGCGAGGTCGCGTACGTCATGACGAAATGCCGTCGTTCCCACAGCTGGCGTAGGTAGACGAGCAGACTCGGGCGTGCGATGGCACGCCGAAGTCCGTAACGCGCGGCGAGCTTGGCCAGCGGCTCTGGGGTGCCGTTACTCGGGCCGCCCGCCTGGGCGTCCGCGATCGCGGATTCCGGCTGGCTCATGGCAAGGACTCTATTGGATGTGGGTGGATGAAGCGCCTGCGGCGGCGTCCTGCCGCACACATTGGACGGGATCTCCGGGAAAGAGGTTCCAGGGTAATTGTGCGCTCCGCCTGCGAGCGACCGGCTCTTTCGCGTCCCGGCCAGAGTGGGCCCAGCTCGGGGGCAGGGAAAGGCAATGGATGCGAGCACTGTCGGCATGAGGGTAGCTTGGCCTGACCGTTATTGATATATGTATCCCTGCATGTCCTCTTTAGGGGCGTCTGGGATCTTGGCTTCGTCGAGTTGGCGGACATACAACGCCGAACCGGTTCATGCGTGACCGAACTGCAACATCACAGATGCGAATCGGTGTGGAGCGGTGCGGAACAGCCGCGACCGGCCGGTGTGACGTCAGTGCCCGGACCGGGGTGGCGGGAGGCAGGGACCAGAAGATCCTCCTTCGTGCTGCTCGGGCTGCGGATCTCCGTGTCGACGCGAGCCTGAAAAAGGAGGATCTACCGCAATGCGCGTTACCAAGGGTGCGCGGCTCACCGCCGGCGCCGCGCTACTCGCCCTCGCGCTGGCCGCGTGCGGCAACTCGGCGTCCTCGGGCGGCGGTACGGCCTCGGGCGACCTGCCGGTTCGGATGGAGCTCGGCGAGCCGCAGAAGCTCTTCTACCCCGGTGACACCACCGAGTCCGAGGGGGCGGAGGTCCTGGCCGCCGTCTTCGCGCCGCTGGTCAGCTACGACGAGAACAGGCATGTCGTGGACGAGGTCGCCGAGTCGATCGAGTCGAAGGACAACAGGGTGTGGACGGTCAGCCTCAAGCCCGGCTACACCTGGCACGACGGCGAGAAGCTGACCGCGCAGAACTACGTCGACGCGTGGAACTACGCGGCCAACCAGGACAACGCGCAGAGCGCCAACGGCTTCTTCAGCCGGATCGACGGCTGGGCCGACCTGAACCCGGGTGAGGGCAGGGCCGTCTCCACCAAGAAGATGAAGGGCCTGAAGGTCGTCGACGAGAGCACCTTCAGGGTCACCCTCAGCAAGCCGTTCTCCCAGTTCAAGACCATGCTGGGCTACACGGCGTTCTACCCGCTGCCCAAGGCGGCCTTCGGCGCCGACGGCAGGATCACCGAGGAGTACGCCAAGAAGCCGATCGGCCAGGGCTACTTCCAGTTCGACAAGCCGTTCAACAAGGGCACCGACCAGTCGATCGACCTCACCCGGTACGACAAGTTCCCCGGGACGAAGCCGAAGTTCACCAAGCTCCAGTTCAAGCTCTACACGAGCTCGGAGACCGCGTTCAACGACCTGGCCGCGGGCAACCTCGACATCCACGACTCGCTGCCCCCGTCCGCGATCGCCAGGGCCAAGTCGGAGTTCGGCGAGCGCTACCTGGACCAGGCGGACGCCGGCGTCGCCTACATCGGCTTTCCCATGCAGTACAACAAGACGTACGCGAACGTGAAGGTCCGCGAGGCCATCTCCATGGCCATCGACCGCGAGACCATCGCCGACAAGGTCTTCTCCGGCACGCGGGCCCCGGCGGACGACTTCATCAACCCGCTGCTCGACGGGTACCGTGCCGCCGCCTGTGCGGCCTGCGTCTACGACCCGGCCAAGGCCAACGAGCAGTACACCGCCAACAACGGCCCCAAGACCCTGGAACTGGGGTACAACTCCGACGGCCCGCACAAGGAGTGGATCGAGGCCGTCGCCAACAGCCTCCGCGCCAACCTGGGGGTCGAGGTGAAGGTCAAGCCGTTCGAGAAGTTCGGCGGGATCCTCGACGAGCTCGGCGCGAAGACCTACGGCGGCATGTTCCGCATGGGCTGGGCGATCGACTACCCCTCGGTGGAGAACTACCTGACCCCGATCTTCTCCACCATCGCGATCAAGACCGGTGCCAACTACGCCGGCTGGTCGAACCAGGAGTTCGACGCGCTCCTCGCCAAGGGCGACTCCGCCCGGACGCAGGAGGAGGGCCTGAAGTTCTACCAGCAGGCCGACGACATCCTGATCAGGGAGATGCCCTACATCCCGGTGTACTTCTACCGGACCAACGGCGCGTTCTCCCAGAACGTCAAGGGCGTGAAGATCGATCTGCTCAACCAGATCAAGTGGACCGAGGTCGAGAAGGCCGGCTGACGACCGGCTGAGGGCCGGGCGGGAGCCCGGCCCCACCGGCAGCCCGAGGGTGATCTCACCGCACCGCGCGACCCGCCGGTCCGCGAATCACCCCGGGCACGTACGGGAGGCTTGAATGGGCCGTTACGTTCTCCGGCGCCTGATCCAGGCGATACCAGTCCTGCTGGGCGCCACCCTGCTCATCTACGCCATCGTCTTCGCGCTGCCCGGTGACCCCATCGCGGCGCTGGCGGGCGAGAAGCGCATGGACCCCAACATCGTCGACATCCTGCGCGAGCAGTACCACCTGAACGATCCGTTCCTGGTGCAGTACTGGCACTACATCGTCGGCCTGCCGGGTGGCGACTTCGGCACCACCTTCGCCGGCGTCGGGGTCGGCGACATCATGGCGGGCAAGTTCCAGGTGACCATCAACCTGGCGGTGACCGCCCTGGTGATGGAGGCGGTCATCGGCGTGGGCCTCGGCCTGTACGCCGCGCTGCGCCACGGCAGGGCAGGCGACTCGCTGATCCTCGCCGCCACGCTGGTGCTGATCTCGGTGCCCGTCCTGGTCACCGGCTTCGTGCTCCAGTTGCTGCTGGGCGTGCGGCTCAAGCAGGCCGGGATCGACCTCTTCCCCGTCGCGGGCGTGTCGGAGGGCTGGCGCAGTTACCTGCTGCCCGGCTTCGTGCTCGCCGGGACGTCGATCGCCTACCTCACCCGGCTCACCAGGAACAGCCTGGTGGAGATCATGCGTGCCGACTACATCCGCACCGCGGTGGCCAAGGGCCTGCCCAGGAGCCGGGTCGTCGGCCGGCACGCGCTGCGCAACGCGCTGATCCCGCTGATCACCTACCTCGGTGCCGATCTCGGCGCGTTGATGGGCGGTGCGGTGATCACCGAGACGATCTTCAACCTGCCGGGAATCGGCCAGCAGCTGTTCACCTCCGTCTACCTGCGCGAGCAGCCGGTGGTCGTCGGCATCGTGACGGTGCTGGTGCTGATCTACATCCTGGCCAACCTGGTCGTCGACCTGCTCTACGCCGTGCTCGACCCGAGGATCCGCTATGAGTGACGCCCTTGCCCCGGTCAAGAAGCGCCGGAACGGTGGACCGGGAAGGCACGTGAGAACGTCCAGGCCGCCCAAACCGCCCAGGGCCGCGAGCCTGTGGACCGACGCCTGGTACGACCTGCGCCGCCGGCCGCTCTTCGTCGGCTCGGCGGTCCTCATCGGTGTCCTGGTGGCCATGGCGGCGTTCCCCTCGCTGTTCACCTCGGTGAACCCGTTCGACGCCGCGACCTGCGATCTGGCCCAGGCCAGGCAGGGCATGAGCGCCGTGCACTGGTTCGGCACCGACAACCTCGGCTGCGACGTCTACTCCCGCGTCGTCCACGGCGCCCGTAACTCGATGGTCGTCGGCCTGAGCACCACGGTCGTCACCGCGCTGGTGGGCGGTCTGCTCGGCCTCCTCGCCGGGTTCAGGGGCGGTGCGCTGGACACGTTGCTCTCCCGGATCACGGAGATCTTCTTCGCGATCCCGTCGATCCTCGGCGCCCTGCTCATCCTGGCGATCTTCCGCACGGGCAACGTGTGGACGGTCATGCTCGCGCTGGCGGTGCTGGCCTGGCCGATGACGTACCGGATCATGCGGGCGGCGGTGATCACCGCCAAGGGCCAGGACTACGTGCTCGCGGCGCGGGCGCTCGGCGCCTCCGCGCCGAGGATCATGTTCCGGCACATCCTGCCGAACGCGGCCGCCTCGGTGATCGTGGTCGCCACGATCAACCTGGGCACTTTCATCGCCGCCGAGGCCGGCCTGTCGTTCCTCGGGGTGGGCCTGCGCTCGCCCGACATCTCGTGGGGGCTCATGATCTCCGACGCCAGGGAGCGTTTCCTGGAGGCTCCGTGGCCGCTGCTGTTCCCGGCGCTGTTCCTGAGCCTGACGGTGCTGGCCTTCATCATGCTGGGCGACGCCGTCCGCGACGCCCTCGACCCGAAGCTGCGGTAGGGGGACCCGTGAAGAAGACCTCGACGCCGGTGGTGCCGACCGGCCAGGCTCCCGGCGGCGAGCCGCTGCTCGCCGTCGACGACCTGCACGTGGAGTTCACGACCAGGCAGGGCGTGGTCAGGGCGGTCAACGGGGTCAGCTACTCGCTGAACCCCGGGGAGACGCTCGCCGTGCTCGGCGAGTCGGGCTCGGGCAAGTCGGTGACCGCACAGGCCATCATGGGCATCCTCGACACGCCGCCGGCCCGCGTTTCCCGAGGGGAGATCCGCTTCCGGGGCATGGACCTGCTCGGGCTGCCCGAGGAGGCACGCTCCCAGGTCCGCGGCCGGCGGATCGCGATGATCTTCCAGGACGCGCTCTCCGCGCTGAACCCGGTGTTCACCGTCGGGTTCCAGATCGGCGAGATGTTCCGGGTGCACCGGGGTGCCTCCAGGCGTGACGCGGAGAGGCGGGCGATCGAGCTGATGGACCGGGTCCGCATCCCCGATGCCAGGCAGCGGGTGCACGACTACCCGCACCAGTTCTCCGGGGGAATGCGCCAGCGCATCATGATCGCGATGGCGATCGCGCTCGACCCGGAGGTGCTGATCGCCGACGAGCCGACCACGGCCCTCGACGTGACGGTGCAGGCCCAGATCATGGAGCTGCTGGCCGAACTGCGGCGCGAGAGCGACATGGGCCTGATCCTGATCACCCACGACCTCGGTGTGGTGGCGGACGTCGCCGACAGGATCGCGGTCATGTACGGCGGGCGGATCGTGGAGAAGGCCCCCGTGCACGACATCTACCGGAAGCCCGCCCACCCGTACGCCAAGGGCCTGCTCGACTCGGTTCCCAGGGTCGATCGGAAGGGGCAGGAGCTTTTCGCCATCAAGGGCATGCCGCCGAACCTGCTCGACATGCCCTCGGGCTGTTCCTTCCACCCCCGGTGTCCCTACCGCCAGAACGACTGCGTCACCGACGCGCCCCCGCTGTACGAGATCGGCCCCACGCGCGCCAGCGCGTGCCACTACTGGAGGGAGGTCCTCGATGGCAGCCACGAGTGAGCCGATCCTTGAGGTTCGTGACCTGGTCAAGCACTTCCCGCTGACCCGGGGCGTCGTGGTGCGCAGGCAGATCGGCGCGATCAGGGCGGTCGACGGGGTCTCCTTCGACCTGCGCCGGGGCGAGACGCTCGGCATCGTGGGGGAGTCGGGCTGTGGCAAGTCCACGCTGGCCAGGCTCCTGATGGCGCTGGAGCGGCCCACCTCGGGATCGGTGAGGATCAACGGCAGGGAGGTCGCCCAGGCCAGGGGCGGCGAGCTCAAGCGGGTCCGCCGCAACATCCAGATGGTCATGCAGGACCCCTACACCTCGCTGAACCCCCGGATGACCGTGGGCGACATCGTCGGCGAGCCGTTCGAGATCCACCGGGACGTGGCCCCCAAGGGCGACCGGCGCCGCAGGGTGCAGGAACTCCTGGAGGTCGTGGGGCTGGACCCCGACCACGTCAACCGCTACCCGCACCAGTTCTCCGGTGGCCAGCGCCAGCGCATCGGCATCGCCCGAGGGCTCGCGCTCCAGCCCGAGATCATCGTGTGCGACGAGCCGGTCTCCGCGCTGGACGTGTCGATCCAGGCGCAGGTCGTCAACCTGCTGGAACGGCTGCAGGACGAGTTCGGCCTCGCCTACGTCTTCATCGCCCACGACCTGTCGGTGGTCCGGCACATCTCCGACCGGGTCGGAGTGATGTATCTGGGGAAGATGGTCGAACTCGGCAAGGAGACCGAGATCTACGACCGGCCCGCCCACCCCTACACCCAGGCGCTGCTGTCGGCCGTGCCGGTGCCCAACCCGGAGGGGCGGGAGCGGCGCGAACGGATCATCCTCCAAGGCGACCCGCCGTCCCCGGCCAACCCGCCGTCGGGCTGCCGATTCCGTACGCGGTGCTGGAAGGCGGCGGAGATCTGCGCCGTCGAGGAGCCGCCGCTGCGGATCCGGCCGGGCACCGCGCACGCGAGCGCCTGCCATTTCGCCGAGACCCACGACGTGACCCAGCCGCACCCCTTCGGGAAGGGTGGTGATGTGGAAGAAGG
>NZ_JBEXUE010000176.1:0-18206 GCF_040614275.1 Streptosporangium sp. NPDC006013 | reverse complement strand
GAGCCACCGGCGGGTGCTTCCTCAGCCTGCCGCTCTGGAATCCGTGGGAGCAGACACGCCCGAGGGTGGGCACGAAACGGCTCACGGACACCGCCTCGCGGCGGTACCTGGTGTTCAACCTGGGCGAGGGGAGATCGAGCAGACCGGCACCCGGTCTACTCGGCGTCACCCCGACCCGGCTTCGGCTGGGAAGGGAGCGGGCACTCCAGCCCACCCGGTCGTGTTCGTCCTGGACAAGCACGGCCAACCGCTGCAACCCACGAGCCCTGCCTACGCGCGCAAACTCCTCCGTTCCGGCCGGGCCGTGGTTCACCGGCATACCCCGTTCGTCATCCGACTGAAGGACCGCACGGCAGCTGATTCCGTCGTGGCAGGCGTACAGGTCGGCATCGACCCCGGCTCCAAGCACACCGGCCTGGTGGTGTTCACCGAGCGCGACGGGAGCCGGACCGGCAGATACGCGCTCCAGCTCGACCACCGGGGCGCGGCGATCCGCGACAAGCTCACCGCCCGCTCGCGGTATCGGCGGCGACGCCGCAGTAAAAACCTGCGTTACCGCGCGCCCCGTTTCTCCAACCACACCAAGCCGAAGGGGTGGCTCGCGCCGTCGCTGCGACACCGCGTCGACACCACCATGTCGCAGGTGGCGCGGCTGACCCGGTGGGCGCCCGTCACCGCCGTCCACGTGGAGAAGGTCTCCTTCGACACCCACGCCCTATCAGCCGGACGGCCGCTCGAAGGAGCCGAATACCAGCAGGGCACCCTCGCCGGATACGAGGCCCGCGAATACCTGCTCACCAAGTGGGGGCGCGCTTGCGCCTACTGCGGCGCGAGCGGCGTACCGCTCAACCTCGACCACATCCACCCCCGCAGCCGGGGCGGCTCCGACCGGATCAGCAACCTCACCCTGGCCTGCATCGGCTGCAACCAGGCCAAGAACGCCACCCCCGTGCAGGAGTTCCTCAAGGACAAACCCGCCCTCCTCGCAAAAATCCTCAAGCAGGCCAAAGCGCCGTTGCGCGACGCCGCCGCCGTCAACACCACCCGCTGGGCACTGTGGCAGGCACTGCAGGCGACCGGCCTGCCCGTTCACACCGCCTCCGGCGGGCGCACCAAATGGAACCGCTCCCGCACCGGCGCGCCGAAGTCCCACACGTTGGACGCGCTGCACGTCGGCTCGCTCGACACCGTGACCACCTGGCCGTCCACCGTGCTCGTGGTCAAGGCGACCGGGCGCGGCACCTACGCCCGTACCCGCACCGACCGCTACGGCTTCCCCCGCCTGCGGCTGCCCCGGACCAAGCAGGTCAAGGGGTTCGCCACCGGCGACCTGGTCCGCGCGACCGTCCCGACCAGCAAGAAGGCCGGAGTCCACACCGGACGGGTCGCGGTCCGCACCACCGGAAAATTCAACATCACCACCCGGCACGGCACCGTGCAGGGCATCGGCCACCGCCACGTCCGCCTACTCCAACGAGCAGACGGCTACGGTTACACAACCCACCCGGAAGTGCGGCAGCGTGCCGCGTTTCCTCCCGACCCTGAAGGACCGGGTCTCCACGCTGGAGGTAATTGATGATCGATGTCACCGGGCAGATCAGTGCCGTACGGCGGCGGGTCGGCAGCCGCGTGCTCGAGGCGGGCGAGGCGCGTGTCGTGACCGTCAGCCAGACATACGACACCGAGATCGAAGACCTCTGGGACGCCTGCACCAACCCCGAGCGCATCCCCCGGTGGTTCCTGCCCATCTCCGGTGACCTGCGGCTCCATGGCCGCTACCAGCTTCAGGGCAATGCGGGTGGCAGGATCGAGCGTTGCGACCCGCCCAAGAGCTATGCCGCCACCTGGGAGTACGGCGGGGACGTCAGCTGGATCGAAGTCCGGCTGACGGCCGAGCCCGGGGGCGGAACGCGTTTCGAGCTCGAGCACGTCGCTCATGTCGACGACAGATGGGAGGAGTTCGGGCCCGGTGCGGTCGGCGTCGGCTGGGACCTGGGACTCGTGGGCCTGGCCGTCCACCTGTCGTCAGGACAGGCCGTGGACCCGCAGGAGGCCGGGGCGTGGGTGGCGTCCGACCAGGGCAGGGGGTTCATGGTTCTCAGCAGCCTGGGATGGTACGAGGCAGACGTCGAGGCGGGTGCGGACGAGGCCCGCGCGAGGGCCGCGGCGGATCGGGTCACGGCCGCCTACACCGCCCCGGCCGCTGAGGCTTCGAGCGAGCTCTGACGCATCGGCCGGCCGGGAGAGCCGGCGAACGGACGGCGAAAGCGGTCGAGGTGATCGTGGATCGATGCGCGCGGCGCGCCGTCCGGGCTAGCATCGGGTCGTCCGGCCTGAACGGGGACGGTGCGGGCCCGGTCTCTCGGCGGGCCCCGGCAGGCGGCCGGTGCCGGGACCGCCCACGGATCGGGTCGTGGATCCGGTCGTGGGGTGCCCGGGCGGTCGGGTGGTGGGAGGCAGAGCGATGAGGAGGAGAGCGGTGATCCGGCGCGACAGGCGGGCCGGATCCTTGGGCCGGAGGGTTCCGGCAAGATCATGTAGAGCGTTGCAATTCTCTGTGTAGGTGGTGTTGTGGTGGCAATCGGTACGATCCTCCGTTTCGACGAGGTGCGCGGATACGGTTTCATCGCCGCTGTCGGAGGAGGCGAGGATGTGTTCTTCCACGCCAACGACTTCGGTGAGAACCGGCATGTGGTTCAGCCGGGCCTCCGGGTGGAGTACGAGGTCATGGAGGGTGAGCGCGGCCTCAAGGTGTCGACGGTCAGCCTCGTGGATCCGCCGGTGCGCCGGCCGGTCGCGGTGACGCCTTCCTCGGTCGCCTCCCAGCAGCTCGGCGACGACGACGGCGTGTGTGACGTGCTGTCGGCGAAGTCCTTCAGCGGCGCGGTCACCGAGCTGCTCATCGAGCACGCGCCCACGCTGACGGGCGCGCAGATCGGGCAGGTCCGGCAGCATTTCCTGGCGTTCGCCCGATCCCATGGCTGGGTCGACGACTGACGCCTCTCGCGTGCGGCCCGCGGCCGCTTCGGTCGCCGAACGAGAACCAGCCGATGTCGGTGGGCGTCCGTCGCCGAGAGTGATGTGGGCCGTCCTGCTCGCTCCGCGGGCTGAGCGGTGCGGCGGAGATCGTCAGGACACCGGTCCCGATGGGCGTCAGAAGGGCCGAGGGGTCTCCGTGGAGGGCTGCACGACCACCAGGGACCTGTCCACCGGGACGGAGGCGACCAGGAGCCGGGTCGCCTCGGCGTGCCTGGACAGGATGACCACCTTGTTGCTCTTCACGTCGACGTAGCGGACGCTTCCTCCGGTCGGGTGGTTGGGCAGGGACTCGTCGAGTTTCTGCTTGATCGCCCTGAGCTTCGCGAGCGACGCGGCAACGACCTTGGGTCGGGCGCCCGCCGCGACGATGCGGGGGATGTCGGCGGTGCTGGTGGTGGCCACCACCAGGGTCTCGGAGAGGGTTCCCATGAGCCAGGATCCGCCGAAGCAGCCGCCGAGCATGTCGCGGAGCCTCGCTTCGACCACCGTCAGCCGGGCCTCGTTGCGCAGCCGGGTCTCGGCCTGTGCCCTGGTGAGACCGAAGTCGCGTTGGAGTGCTTCGATCATGCCCGGTGGTAGCCGTTTGATGGGATCGGGCGGTGGTTTCCGTTTCCCGGTGGACGAGGTGGCAAAGGCGCTCGCCTCCCGGACCGGGACGACAGCCGGGACGACCGACGAGGTAAGTGCGGTGAGCGTCAGAACACACCCTGCGGTGACGATGTGCCTACGGGACATGAGCCTCTCCTCGACTCCGGCTTCTCCGGACGTGAGGGGACCCCGCGCCTGCGGCTGGTGACGCGACACGGGTGATGTAATTCTAAGTCAGCCGTCGTCGGTCGACCACGCCCCCGGAACGAGGTACGCCTACTCGAACTACGGCTACCTGCTGCTTGAGAAGATCATCGAAAAGGTCAGCGGCCTGTCGTACGCCGACTATGTACAGCAGAAGGTCCTCGGCGCCGTCAAGATCAAGCGGATGGCGCTCGGCAGATCCGCGAAGAGCCAGAGGCGGTCGACGGAGGCTCCGTACTTCTCCGGGAAGACCGGGGCGACGGTGCTCGACACCTCCGGCACCGTGGTGCCCGCCCCTTACGGGAGCTTCAACATCGAGAACATGGCCGCGCACGGCGGCTGGCTCTCCTCCGCCGTCGACCTGGCGAAGTTCAGCACGATCTTCGACGGCGCGGGACCGCTCACCGCGGCGTCCATCACCAGGACGTTCGCCAAGCCGTCCATCGGGGTCAACGCGGACGGCTGGTACTACGGTCTGGGCTGGCAGGTGCGCCCGGTCACCGGCGGCATGAACACCTGGCACACCGGGTCGCTGCCCGGCACCTCGACCCTCATGGTCCGCAGGTACGACGGGCTGAGCTGGGTGGTGCTGTTCGACCAGCGTGACGACCCCTCGGGCCTCGGCTACGGCGACATCGACTCCCTGCTGCACAAGGCCGCGAACGCGGTCACCACCTGGCCGACCACCAACCTGTTCTCCACCTACGGCCTCTGAGTTCTGTGCCGCCTCCCCGGACGAGCCCGTATCCCGGGGAGGCGGCCCGCACCATGACGACCGCATGGTGTTCTGTGGATCTTCCCGTCCGTCGCGAGGCGTCCTTCAGTCGCGTCACCGGCCCGCCCGGTCGGTACGCCTAGTCCGGCAGGCGCCTGTTCCGTCCGCGCCGCCGGGAGAACCGCCACCCGGTGAAGGTGAGGCCGGCGCCCGTCACGGCCACCCCCGCGTAGATCCAGATCGGGATCGGCTGGCCGCCGCTGCCGGAGGCGTCCGGTGCAGGAGTGGCGACGGCCGTCGAGGGCGGGGTCGCCGGGGGTGGGGTCGCCGTACCGAGAGCGGTGACGAGTTCCGCGGCGAGCGACTCCCCGCTCGGCAGGTCGTCCCCGGCACGCAACGCGGCATCACCCGGGCTGACCAGCAGGTTACCGGCACAGAGCGAGGTGTTCAGTGCCACCCCCGGATCGGCCGTGAGCAGGCCCGACTGGCCGGCGGCGGCGAACACCAGGTACCGCGACCCGGTGACGAAGTTGTATCCGCACGCGGCGCTGTCGGCGTTGGTGGCCACCTCGAACTCGGCGCTCGCCTTCCCCTTGTAGATCTGGTCGGCCCGGAAGGTGTAGACGACCGGCGGTGGGGGACCGAGCGGGTCTCCTTCGACCCGGCGAGCGGCCACCACCGTCCCGGTGAAGACGGCCGCCGCCCCCTTCACCTGCTCGGCCGGTTCGAGGAGAGCGCAGGAACAGGCACATGCCGTACCGGGAGCGATCACCAGGATCCCGGTCATCAGAAGCAGAACGACGAGTAGCCGATGTCTCATGCCCTCATGACGTACCCCTCCCCGCGATGGTTCGATGCCGGTGCCACCAACCCTCCACATCGACCGGGTTCTGGCCCACCACTGGAAGATCCTTAAGGTCGAACCTCGGAGGCCGGGGATGACGGCCGTTCACTTCCGGAGCCCGGACGATCTCCAGGAGGCTCTTGCCCCATTGCTCACCGCCGACCACAGGCCGGTCCCTCCGTCGTAGTCGAACACGTCACCCACAGCTTCCTCGTACGGCTATGGCTGCGTCAGCGCCTCGGTGGGCGACAGGCGGGAGGCGCGGATCGCCGGGTACAGGCCGGCCAGCACGCCGATGACCAGCGTGGCGCCCATCCCGCCGAGCACCGCCCACGCCGGGATCACCACAGGCCACGACACCGAGGTGACGTATCCCGCCGTGACCGCCACGCCCAGCAACGCGCCCGCGATCCCGCCCAGCGCCGACAGCAGCAGCGACTCGGCGAGGAACTGGGTGCGGATCTGCCCCTTGGTCGCCCCCAGGGAGCGGCGCAGGCCGATCTCGCCGCGCCGTTCCAGCACCGAGATGACCATGGTGTTGGCCACCCCGACCCCGCCGACCAGCAGCGCCACCCCGCCCACGCCGAGCAGCAGCCCGGTGAAGGCCGCGTCGGCGGCCTGCTTGGCGGCCAGCGCGTCGGAGGGACGCGACACGTCGACCTCGTTGGGGGCCTCCGGGTTGGCGGTGGCGCCGAGCACCTGAGCAACCGCCTCCACCTCCGCGTCCCGCGAGCGGGTGTAGACGACGGTCGGGCGGCCGTCGAAGCCCAGCCTGGACTCGGCCACCGGCCAGCCGACCAGTGCCGCGGTGTCCAGTTCGGGCGCCAGCGGCGCCGGGGCCAGGATGCCGACAACGGTGAACCACACCCCGCCGACCATTACCTGGGTGTCGGGCCCCGCGTGGCCGATCCCGAGGCGTTGCGCGGTGACCGCGCCCAGCACCGTCGCCGGATAGGAGGCGGTGGCGGCGTTGAGCCAGGTACCGCTACGGATCTCAGCCCCGACGGTGGCGGGCAGCTCGGTCCGCGTGGCGTAGGTCGCGATCCCGTTCGTCTCCGCCTTGGGGATCTTTCCGGTGCGGTAGACGTCGGCGTCGGCCACCCGCCCGATGGCCGAGACCGACTCCACCGGAGCGATCCTGCCCACCATCGCCTCGGCTTCGGCCGGCAGCCTGGCCTGCTCGCCGGTCATCGTCGTGCCGGGCGAGACGGTCAGCAGGTTGGTGCCCAGCTCGGACAGGGTGCGGTCCAGATCGGCACGCGAGGAGGAGGAGATGCCGACCACGGCGACCATCGCGGAGATGCCGATGGCGATCCCCAGCGCGGACAGGAACGCCCGCATCGGCCGGGTGCGCAGGCCCACCACGCCCACCTTGAGCACATCGCGCGGCCACATCCCGGCCGGTCGCAGCATCTCGGCGGTCATCGCCCCACCTCCGAGACCGCGGCCTCGGGCCGCGCGCTGTCGAAGGTCACGCGGCCGTCGCGCATCCGCACCCGGCGGGGCAGTGACTCGGCGATCTCCCGGTCGTGCGTGATGATCACCACGGTGGTGCCTCCCGCGTGCAGGCCGCGCATCAGCTCCATCACCCCGGCCCCCGAGGCGGAGTCGAGGTTGCCGGTCGGCTCGTCGGCCAGCAGGAGCGGGGGGTCGCCCGCCACCGCCCGCGCCACCGCGACGCGCTGGCGCTCGCCGCCGGACAACTCGTGCGGCTCATGGTCCATCCGGTGGCCCAGCCCGACCCGCTCCAGCGCCGCCGCCGCCCTGCGCCGCCGCTCGCTCGGCCGCAGGCCGGAGTAGAGCAGCCCGTCGGCCACGTTGTCCAGCGCCGTGACGCGCGCGGCGAGGTGGAACTGCTGGAAGACGAAGCCGATCCGGGTGGCCCGCAGCGCCGACAACCCGGCGTCACCGAGCCTGCCCACCTCGTAGCCGTCGATGCGCACGCTGCCCGTGGTGGGTCGGTCCAGGGTGCCGAGCACGTTGAGCATGGTGGACTTGCCCGAGCCCGAGGGGCCCACGATGGCGACGAGCTCGCCGGCGCCGATGTCCAGTGAGACGCCGGCCAGCGCGGTGACGCCGCCGGGATAGACCTTTGTCACGTCGCTCAGCGAGATCACTTCGGCATCCCCACGACGGCTCCCTCGGTGATCCCGTCACCGGAGATCTCCACCTGGCCGGCCGCGAACAGGCCCGTCGTGACCGGGACGTAGGAGGACGTCGAGCCGTTGACGATCTCGACGCCGAAGCCGCCCTCCCGCAGCGCCAGCAGCGCGGCGACCGGGACGGCCAGCACGTCCTTGCGCCTGCCCGCGGTGAAGGTGACATCGACCGAGGCCATGGCGTAGGCGGCGGCCGCCTTCTGCGCCTTCCCACCGCGCAGTTCGACGACCACCTCCACGCTGGTCGTGGGGCTCTGGCCCTGGCCACCCGGCTTGATCACGGTGGACACCTCCTTGACGCGGCCGCCGATGGTGGTGTCGTCGGGGAGCGTGACGGTGACCTTGCCGCCCTTTTTGGCCAGTCGCTGCTCGGAGGCGTCGAGCTCGACGGTGACGGCCTTGGCCGTGCCGGAGTAGGTCAGCACCTTGCGTCCCGGGCCTGTCGGGTCGCCCTCTCCCGCCTGGAGGCTTTCGACGCGGATCGCGCCGGGGGCGAACATCACCCGGCCGAGTTCGACCTCGCCGCTCTCCTCCAGCCCCCGGTCCTCCTGCCACTGCCTGACGGCCTCGGCGGTGGAGTAGGTGTACTCGTCGTCGACCGTGAAGCCGGTGTAGCCCAGCGCCTTCAGATTCCTCTCCAGTTGCTTGACATCGGGGCCCTCGTCGCCGATCCGCATCGTCCGGTAGGCGGGCAGTGTGCCGTACATCAGCACGACCGGCCTGTCGTCCACCTGGTACAGCGCTCTGCCACGGGTGACACGGTCGCCGGTGCCCGGCAGGTGGGTGAGGGTGCCGGGCAGCCGGTTGGTGGCGGTGCTGGTGGTGCCGTAACCGAGCGCGCCGTCGGCGGTGTGCGTGTCGGTGAGCGTCTGCCTGGTCACCGGGGCGGTCTTGGGCGGCAGCCGGGTGGCGGGGGCGTCGGCCGCGGTGCCGTCGCCCATGCCCAGCACGCCGGCGGCGGCCGCGCCGCCCACGGCCATGGCGACGATCGCCAGGACGATCTTTCCACCGCGGCGCGCGCGACGTCGTGGACGGGTCTCCTCCGTGGTCACTGCGGGCCGCCGGCCGTCATGATGTCCTGGCACTTCTGCTGGGCGGCGGGGAAGTCGGGGTCCTCACCGATCTCGGGGGTGATCATGATGCCGCGCTGGCCCGGCTTGGGGTCGGGGAAGCTCTCCAGGCCGTTCTCGCGCATGCAGGCCGCGTAGGCGCGGCCTCGCTCCTCCGCCTTGGGGTCGGCGGCCCCGGACTTGTCGCCCTGCGGGTTGAACTCCTGACATGCCTGCATGGCCTTGTCCACCGTGGCCCTGTCGACGCCGCTGTTCTTGTCGAACTTGAGCTGGATGCGGCCCCCCTCCGGGTCCTCCATGGGCACGCCGTTCTCCCGCATGCACTGGGCGAACCTCACTCCCTTCTCCTCCTGGCTCAGGGTCGGGGCGGCGCTGCCGCCCGCCTGCTTGGCCCCGCCGTCGGCCGAGGCCACCGTGCCGGTTTCGGGCGCGGCACCGCATCCGGTCACGGTCAGGGCCAGTAGCAGTGCCGCCAGCGCATGGTGCGTCCGCAGTCGCATGGTGTCGTCTCCTCAAGGCGCGGCCGGAGCGTTTCCGGCCCTTCGGGAGGTGATGCAAGCGGGTGCGGTGTTTCCCCGGCGTTTCCAGGAACGATCGCTAACGTGGAGGAAACGCCGGGGCGGCCACCATGGAGGCATGCGAGTTCTGGTGGTGGAGGACGAGCCGTTGCTCGCCGAGGCGATCGCGGAGTGGCTGCGCGAGGAGACCCACGCGGTCGACGTCGCCCTCGACGGAGCGGCGGCGCTGGAGCGGGCGGGCGTCAACGACTACGACGTGGTCGTGCTGGACAGGGACCTGCCGGCCGTACACGGCGACGAGGTCTGCCGGGAACTGGTCGAGGCGGGGACCGGCGCGCGGGTGCTGATGCTGACCGCGGCCGCCGAGATCACCGACCGGGTCGAGGGCCTGTCGCTGGGCGCCGACGACTATCTCAGCAAGCCGTTCGCCTTCCCCGAACTGGCCGCCCGCGTGCTGGCGCTCGGGCGCCGGTGCCGCCCCGCCACGCCGCCGGTGCTGCGCCGCGCGGGCATCACCCTGGACCCCGCACGCCGCGAGGTGTTCCGCGACAGCCGCTACGTGCCGCTGGCCAAGAAGGAGTTCGCCGTGCTGGCCGAGCTGCTGCGCGCCGACGGCGCGGTGGTTCCCGCCGAGTACCTGCTGGAGAAGGCGTGGGACGAGTACGCCGACCCGTTCACCGGTGCCGTCAGGCTCACCATCCTCAAGCTGCGCCGCAAGCTCGCCGACCCCCCGGTCATCGAGACCGTCACCGGAGTGGGGTATCGCATCCCGTGAGGTCCCGGACACTGCTGCCGCGCCGCATCACGCTGCGGGCCCGGCTGACCCTGATCTACGGCGGGCTGTTCCTGGTGGCCGGGATCGTGCTGCTCGGTACCACCTACACACTCTTCAGCCAGCAGCTCACCTCCAAGACAAAGATCATCACCATCGGACGCTCGACGCCCACCGCCGACGTCATGTACGGCCCGCCGTCGGCCACCCGGTTTGGCGCGGAGCAGGCGGAGCAGTGGATGAGGCAGCAGCAGAGCACCCTGCACGAGGCCGCCACCACCTCGATGCTCACCCTGGGCGGCATCGCGCTGCTGGTCGTCGGCGGCGCCGCGGCGGGTTTCGGCTGGCTGGTCACCGGCCGGGTCCTGGCACCCCTGCACCAGGTGACCGAGACCGCCAGGCGGATCGCCGCGGCCCCCGCCGCCGACCGGGGACTGCACGAGCGGATCGCCCTGCGCGGGCCCGACGACGAGGTCAAGGATCTGGCCGACACCTTCGACGTCATGGTCGAGCGGCTGGACCGCTCCTTCGACGGGCAGCGGCGCTTCGTCGCCAACGCCTCCCACGAGCTGCGCACCCCGCTCACCCTGGGCCGGGCGCTGGTCGAGCTGGCCATGCACCGCAAGTCGGCCTCCGAGGACGTCAAGCAGCTTGGCGAGAACCTGCTGGAGATCAACATCAGGCACGAGCGGCTCATCGTCGGGCTGCTGCTGCTGGCCGGATCGGAGAACGAGATCACCGAGCGGCTTCCCGTCGATCTGGCCGACGTGCTCAGCCATGTCGTGGTGCAGTGCGCGCCCGAGGCCGGGCAGGCCGGGATCGAGATCACCGAGCACGCGGGGGAGGCGCTCACGCTGGGGGATGCCCTGCTGCTTGAGCGGATGGTGCACAACCTGGTGGAGAACGGAGTGCGGCACAACGCCAAGGAGGGCGGTTGGGTGCGGGCGACCAGCCGTGTCAGAGCCGACGGCAGGGCCGAGGTCGAGGTGAGCAACAGCGGGCCTGCGGTGCCGCCGTACGAGCTTCCCGCGCTGTTCGAGCCGTTCCGGCGGCTGGGCGCCGAGCGCATGGTCACCGCCAAGGGGGCAGGGCTGGGCCTGTCCATCGTGCGCTCGGTGGCCCGCGCGCACGGGGGTGAGGTCGCCGCCCGCCCGCGGGCCGGCGGCGGCCTGGTGGTGACCGTCACCCTGCCGGGCGGTGGCGAGCCTGGCTGATTCTCCGTGTGCCTTGACGTCCTCCCCGGTCTGAAGGCCGAAGCACTGGCCCGCATTCCGGTAGCGGGAGCGTCACCGGGCGAGCGCCGTTTCCTCGGGTGCCTGGATCCGGGCCGGCGTGCGACTCACCGGCCACCCCTCGGCGCGCGCGAGTTCCGCGTATCGGACGGCGTTGCGCACCGCGGCGCCGCCCGGATCGTTGTTGAAGTACACATGGACATCGCAGCGCTCATCCCATTCCCGGCCCAGGCGGCGCAGCCAGGAACGGAGCGCGCCGTCGCCGTACGCGGGCCAGGGGTGTGCTCGGCCCTCGTGGAAGCGCAGGTAGGCCCAGTCGGTGGTCCGCCACAGGGGTGTCTGCGGGCGGCCGAGCCGGTCGGCCCAGCACAGGGCCGCACCGTGGGCTGACAGCACCTCGCGGACGGAATCGCTCCACCATGACGCGTGCCGGAACTCGACGGCGACCCGCACATGGGCGGGAAAGCAGCGAAGGCACGCGGCGAGCCTGCCGGGATCGGCCGGCAACGTCGGCGGAAGCTGCAGGAGGATCGGCCCGAGCTTGGCTCCCAGCCCCTCGGCCGCCGCCAGCAGGCGCTCGACGGGTTCCTCGGGATCCTTCAGCCGTCTGACATGGGTGAGGAAGCGGCTCGCCTTGATCGCCATGACGAACGTGTCCGGGGTGCGGTCCCGCCACTTCTCGAACGTCTCGCGCGCCGGCAGCCGGTAGAAGGTGTTGTTGTTCTCGGTCGTCTCGAAACACTCGGCATACCGCTCCAGCCACAGCCGCTGGGGCAGGCCAGGCGGATAGAGCGCCCCGCGCCAGTCGGCATACTGCCAGCCAGACGTCCCCACCAGCATCATGACAGCTCAGCCCCGTCGATTCCGGCCCTCCACCAGCAGAACCTGCCCGCCACCGCGGCCCCCACACGGGCCACCGCCCACCTTCCCCGCCGGCGATCCCCTCAGCGTCCTCCGTCGCTCTCTCCGTAGGCTTGCTCGACCCGCACCACGAGTTCCCCCGATCAGAAGCGCTCCGGTGGAGATCCACCGCCTGCGTGGCTCCCTTCCGGAGCGCCGGTCCGCGTGGACGTGGCGAGCGCGGCGGACGCGGCGAGGAGTTCGGCCTCCGCGAGTTGCCCGGGCAGGCCGAGCAGGTCGGTGAAGCGTGACCACTCCGTACCCGTCCGGTCGGACCTTCCGGTGCTCCGGATGGCCTGGTAGGTCTGGGCCGCGGCCTGCGCGGAGGCGAGGATCGGCGCGACCGGATAGATCAGCAGACCGACCCCGCACTCCTGGAGAATCCGGGTCGGCGGCAGTGCGGAATGATCACCCGCCTCACTGAGATTGATCATCAGTGGAGTGCCCGGGACGGCGGCGCGGATGGTACGCAGCGACTCCTCGGTGTAGGCGCCCTCGACGAAGACGAGATCCGCGCCGGCGGCGGCGTAGGCGCGCACCCGCGCGAGCGCGGATTCGAGGCCCTCCACGGCCAGCGCGTCCGTACGGGCGATGACCAGGGTGGAGCGCCGGCGGGTGACGGCCATCTCGATTTTGGCGACCATCTCCTCGATCGGGACGACCTGGCGGCCGCTCGTCTGCCCGCAGCGCTTCGGCGCGACCTGGTCCTCGAACTGAACCGCCGCGGCACCCGCGTGTTCGAGCCTGGTGACGGCCGCACCGACCTGGAGCACGCCGCCGTAGCCGGTGTCGCCGTCCACGATCAGCGGGAGGTCGCTGATCGAGGCCATCCGGCGTACCTGCTCCGCCATCTCGGCCAGGCCGAGGTAGCCGAGATCGGGCTGGCCGAGGGCGACCGCCGACACCGCGGAACCGGAGACGTACGCGGCCGCGAAGCCGGCCTTCTGCACCGCCCTGACCGTCACACCGTCGTGGGCGCCGGGCGCGAGAACCGGTCCGTGGCACAGCAGCTCGGAGAGCCGGCGGCCTGCGGGACGGTCCCCTTCGCGTACCGCGTGCAATTCACGCGCGAGGCGGCCGAGGGTGATACGCAACGAGGTGAACATCGCCGACCGGCGGAGATGCCGCCGTTTGTCGAGCAGGTCCCGATCCATGGCGGACAGCGACTCGGCACGCGCCTCACGCTCGGCGTCGTCGTCCTCACGCATCGAGTCGTAGTTCCGCTGCGCGGCGGCCTGTACGTGGTTGAGCGCGGCGTCCCGGCGCAGCTCGCTGTAGAGCCGGGCGACATGGTCGGCGTCGGTTCCGCCGAGCGCGGCGTCGATACAGAGCGCCGCGGCCCACGCGTCGTGGATGCCACTGTTCATGCCCATGCCGCCGAGCGGGTTGTTCACATGGGCGGCGTCACCGGCCAGCAGGATCCGCCCGACCGCGAACGTCGCGGCGGCCCGCATGTTGACCTTGTAGATCGAGGCGTGCGGGATGTCGTACGGCTCCGGCCTGGCCACGATCCGCTGCAACCGGTCCTGCGTCACCGCCGCGGACAGAGCGTGCTCGTCGCTCTCCGCGTCCCGCACCGGGAACAGCACGCGCCAGTGGCCGGGGGTGCGCAGCAGCACACCCCACTCCTGTGGATCCGAGATGTACGACACGTACGCCAGGTCCGGGAGGTCCGCGCGGAAGTCGTGGGTGGTCGACAGGACCAGGAAGCGCTCGTCGTAGGTGCGCCCCTCGAAGGAGATGCCCAGCGACCTGCGAATGCTGGACTGCGCGCCGTCCGCCGCGACCAGCCAGCGGGCGAGGATCGGGTGGTCGCGGTCGGTGTCCGGCAGGAAGATCCGGGCGTGCCGGTCGCCCTGCTCGACCCGCTGGACCGGGCTGGAGAACCGCAGGGTCACGTTCGGCATCGGCAGGAGCCTGTCGCGGATGATCCGGGTGAGGTTGTTCTGCTCGCTCTGCAGGCGGTACGGGTATCTCGTCTCATCGGCCAGCAGGGACATGTCCATCTCGGAGAGGACGGCGCCGGTCCGCTCCCGGTACTGGAAGACGGGCGCCTTGAGGCCGACCTCGTGCAGCTCGTCCACCACACCGAGCTGTTCGAGCAGCTCCAGGGAGGACGGGTGGAAGGTCGACGCCCGGGACTCCTCGGCGAGGTCGGGCCCGGCTTCCAGCACGAGCACCTGATGGCCGAGCTGGGCCAGTTTCAACGCGGCGACCATGCCGACCGGCCCCATGCCGGCGACCACGACGGTGTTCATGTCGTTGGCGGACGAGCCCTGGGGGACCCGCTCGTCGGCAGCAGAGGAGTCGATTATTTCCATAATGTGGTAACATCCTCACCATATTGTGGGATAAACCCTAATAAGCGTCCTGAAGATGCGTCAATATGACGACCCACCGTCTCGCATGGTGAAAACAGGCCGCCTCAGCCCCGAGGAGAGTGCATGACGGAGGAGTCGGCACACCGGGTCGCGGGCGCGGGTAGCGGCCGGAAGCTGCTCCAGACGTTGCTCTGCTTCACCGAGGCGCACCCGACCTGGACGGTGGCGGACCTGGCCGCGGAGCTCGGCCTCGCCACGACCTCCACCTATCGGTACGTCGCCCTGCTGAGGGAGGTCGGGCTGCTCGACCGCGCCTCCGGAAAGTCGTACCGGGTTACGGACCTGGCGCTGAACCTGGGACGGGCCTGTGAGGCCGCGCGGGCGCCGCTCACCGAGGCCGCCCTGCCCGTCATCACCCGGGTGCGCGATGAGATCGACGAGACGGTCCTGATCGCCCGTTCCGGGGGCGAGGCGGCCTACTGTGTCGAGCGCGCGGAGTCGCGCCGCCCGGTGCGACTGCAGTTCGACAAGGGGCAGCCGATGCCGCTCCACGCCGGCTCGATGTCACGGATCCTGCTCGCCTCGATGAGCCGCGCCGAGCGCGCCTCCATCCTCGCCGGAATACTACCCGGCCTGTCACCGGCCCGAGCCGCCCTCCTGTCGGACGAGGAACTGGACCGGACTCATCTGCGCGGCTGGACCGAGAGCTTCGAGGAGGTGGACGAGGGCATCTGGGGCACCGCGGCCGCGATCACCTCTCATGGAGCCGTGGTCGCGTCGATCGGCACCGCGGCCCCGATGTTCCGAACGGATCAGACACGTCGCGACCGCATGATCGAGCTCATCCGCGCCGCCGCGTCGGAGATCTCGCTGACGCTCTCCGCCGACTGAACCGCTCGCTCCCGCGGAGGGATTCCCACCCTTGATACAGATTCGACCCGAGGAAGGCAGGGCCATGTTCGCCCACATGTCAGCCTTGGGCTCCTTTTGGGAGTTCAGCCGAGCGGCGCGGGAAATCGCCATGGCCGACCGGTGGGAGCGCGGTCCTTCAGGCCGTGGTCCGGCGCGCGATGAGCGTTTCGACACCGTCGAGCAGGAGGTCGAGGCCGAAGGTGAAGTCGTCGTCGCCGACCCATTCGGCGTCGTCTCCGAAGGCATTGGAGTGGATCGCGGCGAACAGTTCGGGATAACCCTCCGGGTCGATGACCTCGGCGAGGACCTCGCTGTACTCCGCCATTCCCACGACCCCGGCGTCACCACCGCCCCCCCGCTCGCTGCTCATCCCGTGCACGAACGTGGCCTCACTGAGGGCGTACCCGCCGAGGGTGCTCGCGACGTTGACCCTCTCACCCGCGTCCAACCCCGTGTCGGCGAGTGCGGCCAGCGCCCGGTCGAGCCAGCGTAGGCTCCGCGGCCCCATGGGCGGGGTGAGGCGGGCGACGAGCAGCATCCACGGCCTGGCGAGGAGGAAGTCACGGTTGGCGCGGGTCCATGTCACGAGGTACTCCCGCCACGGCAGCCCGCCGAGTTCGGGGGGTTCGGGGACCGCGGCGTCGGCCATGACCGTCAGCAACTCCTCCTTGCTGCCGACATAGCGATACAGGGACATCGTCGCCACCCCCACGCGGGAGGCGACGCTGCTCATCCGGACGCCCGGCAACCCCTCGGTGTCGGCGATCTCGATCGCGGCGGCGATGATCCTGGCCGCGTCGAGGCTCGGTCGCGGCCCGTGGCGCGACACGGCCTCGCGCCCCCACATCCGCGCCACGACGGGGGGCAGCGCACGCTCCTCTGCCATGACGCCTCCGTTCCTCCTCGCCCGGTTGCCCGCCGCGAGTCGAATTCGATGATCCGTTGGTAACGTGACCCAAGTGTAGAACCACGCACTCTGTACGACATATGCTGTACCCAATACGTAGACCTCGACATCGATCAACCTCCGCGAGCGTAGGGTTCAGCGCGACGGCGCCGCCCATGCCCCGCCGGCACAAGAACGATCACCACGGGCGGCCTGCCCCGCTTGGGGCCTTGATGATCCGCCTCTGATCGCCCCGGAGCCGTTTCCCGAGTGGAAAGACGGGTGCCGTGCTAGCGTCACGCTCCGTGCTGGAGAACGTGTACGTGGGTAGTGCGGACGTGGATGCGGCCGATGACCGCGGTTGGCTGCTCGGACATTTCAAACCGACCGATGACGTCCGGCACAGCGGTGATGTCGAGATCAAGTGGGGCGTCCATCCGCGTGGCGACGAGCGTGCGCAATGGGTCACCGGCGAGAAGCGTACGGCGCTGCTCATGTTGATCAGTGGCCGTTTCCGGGTGGAACTGCCAGGACGTAGCGTGCTGTTGGCCAAGCGGGGGGACTACGTCGTGTGGGGTCATGGTGTCGATCACTCCTGGTACGCAGAGGAGGAATCGGTGGTGCTCACCGTCCGCTGGCCGTCCGTTCCGGGTTACGCGGTCCCTGACCGGGAAATCGGATAGCCGATCAGACCGGAGCGGCGTGGCCGACGGCGAACGGAGACGGCCACCCGCGCCGTGTTCACACCATTTCGAGAGGCTTTTTCTCTTCAAGGTCAGAGACCGACGCCCCAAGGACGAACTGGACTTCGCCGAGACACTGCCGCTGCTGACCGAAGAGCAGCGGCGCCGACTGGACGGGGCACTGGCGATCGAGCGTGGCGAGCATCCCCGACGGGCGTACCCACTGCCGTGACCGGTCCCCGTCCGGGCGGGCGGTGGGGAAAACCGGTGGCCGGTCCGCCCCTGCGGGTGCCAGGATGCGGCCATGATCGATCCTCGGCTGACCGGCCGGGTGGCACTGGTCACCGGCGCGAACCAGGGCATCGGCGCGGCGACCGCCATCGCGCTGGCCGCGTGTGGAGCGGCGGTGCTGCTCACCTACAAACGACTGGACCCGGCCGAGCACATCGACGATCCGGCCTTCCCCGACGCCTACGGCAGGCTGCGGGCACAGAGCGCCGACGAGGTCGTGGCCCGGATCCGGGCCGGTGGCGGCCGGGCCGAGGCCATCGAGGCCGACCTGGCACAGCCGGACGTCGCGAGCCTGCTGTTCGACCGGGCACAGGCGGCCTTCGGGCCGGTGGAGATCCTGATCAACAACGCCAGTGGCTGGCTGGCCGACACCTTCCTGCCCAGCGCGCGCGACCGCTTCGGGCGCGCGCTGCGCCCCGTCGACGCCGACTCCCATGACCGGCAGTTCGCGGTGGACGTGCGCGCCCCTGCCCTGCTGATCGCCGAGTTCGCCCGCCGCCACGTAGGCCGCGGCGCCACCTGGGGCCGGATCATCGGTCTCACCTCTGGAAGCTCCGGCGGCTTCCCCGAGGAGGTCTCGTACGGCGCGGCCAAGGCGGCCCAGGAGAACTACACGATGTCCGCCGCCGCCGAACTCGGTCGCCACGGCGTCACCGCGAACATGGTCCACCCACCCGCCACCGACACCGGCTGGATCACCCCGGTCGTCGAGGAGGCGGTCCGCGCGAACAGCCCGCTGCGGCACGTCGGCCGGCCGGAGGAGGTCGCCGAGGTCATCGTCTTCCTGGCCTCGCACCAGGCCCGTTACATCACCGGGCAGCTCATCCACATGTCCTGAGCGCGTCCTCACCGGTCAGCCCTCTCGCGGTCGGGTCCGGCCGACTCCCGCGGGTCGCCGGTGACAGGGTCCGGACATCACCCGGTTCGACGTCGGTGGCGGGTACATCGATGCCCTCCATGCGATCGGCGGAGATCCACCAAAGTGTTGATCTTCGGCAGTGCGGCGTCTACGCGACCGGTGGGGTTGGGCGTTGGGCGCCGCCTCGTGGGCGGTCACAAACTGAAACACAGG